>JAPLRD010000247.1 GCA_026399375.1 Pseudomonadota bacterium | reverse complement strand
TTATCGAGTCTAAGCTCTTGATTTCTAGGCATGCGGTTTGATGTCTTGCGTTCAAATCGGCACCACACAAATAGCGATGTAAGCCTTCGAAAGTAAACGTTTTTCTAGTCACTGAATCTGATTTAACCGGACACTACTGATACCGCCGCTTCCGGCGCCTGTTTCCCGGCTTGCCCTGCCCGGCGGGCACGTCATTTCTTGTCCCGACCGCGTTAACAATCACCGCGCGCGCAGCCAGTGTCAAGAAGTGAGCTATAACGTTCGCATAGCGAAACATCTTTCGTCCCGCTTATCGTTGGGTGATAATCTTTTCGAAGACATTTTCAGTCGTCATCGCCAGTCGTCATCGTCGGTGTGCGCCGCATGCGGATGCGTGTTCGACTCGGGGCGGAAGCCCTGTTGTGCTGTAGAATTTGATTGCGTGATTTGTTCCATGGACGGGGAATGCGGCCCGGTGGCGCACCCGGACTTCAAATCCGGGAGAAGGTGCTGAGCATCTTTGGTGGGTTCGACTCCCACCCCCTCCGCCATTCGGTTCAGCGATTGAGGCCGGCGCCGCCGGCCCGCTGAAGCAGCTGCAGCCGGACGTCTTGCAATGACAGTTTCGAACTTCCGCTACATTCCTGGCCATCGATAATTGCCTCCACCATGAGCTTTCCAAGCCACAGCGACAACCAGGCGCGTTCGCAGGATGAAGGCAGTGCGACTCCAAACCCGCTCGCACGTCTGCCCTCCGTAGACAAACTCCTGGTCGATGCCGGATTCGCGCCGCTGATCGAAGCCTACGGCCGCGAACTGGTCGCGGACTGCATCCGCACCGAACTCGCCGCGGCGCGCGACGCGGTGCAAGCGGGCGGTGACGCGCCGGAAATCACGGTGCTGCTTTCGAAAATCGCAGTGCGCGCCGCCGGACGCATCCGGCCCCGCCTTCGCCCCGTGTTCAATCTTACCGGTACCGTGCTTCACACCAATCTCGGCCGTGCCCTGCTCCCGGAGGCCGCAGCCGAAGCCGTATGGCGCGCCGCCACCCGCCCCTGCGCTCTCGAATACAACCTCGGCGGCGGCGAGCGCGGCGACCGCGACTCGCTGGTCGAGCCGCTGCTCACCGAGATTACCGGCGCAGAGGCCGCGACCGTGGTGAACAACAACGCCGCGGCGGTGCTGTTGTCGCTGAATACCCTGGCGGCGCAAAAAGAGGTGCTGGTATCGCGCGGGGAACTGGTGGAAATTGGCGGCGCCTTTCGCATCCCCGACATCATGCGCCGCGCCGGCGCGCGTCTGGTGGAGGTGGGAACCACGACCCGGACCCACGCGAAAGACTACGAATCCGCCATCGGCGCAAGGACCGCGCTGCTGCTCAAGGTGCACACCAGCAACTACGCGGTGGTCGGGTTCACGGCGAGCGTCTCCACGACCGAGTTGGCCTCAATTGCACACGCGCGCGGCCTTTCCGTGATGGAAGACCTGGGCAGCGGAACGCTGATCGACCTTTCGCGCTACGGCCTGCCCAGGGAGCCCACACCGCAGGAAGCCATCCGCGCCGGGGTCGATCTGGTCACCTTCAGCGGCGACAAACTGCTGGGCGGCCCTCAGGCCGGCATCATCGTCGGCCGCAGGGAACTGATACAAAGGATCAAGAAGAACCCGCTCAAGCGGGCTTTGCGTGCCGACAAGATGACGCTGGCGGCGCTGGAAGCGGTCCTGTTGCTCTACCTGGACCCGGAGCGCCTGCCTCAGCGGCTCCCCACCTTGCGATTGCTGACGCGCACCGAAGCCGACATCCGCCAGCAGGCGGAACGCCTGCTCGGCGCGGTACAGGCGGCGTTCGCCGGTATTGCAGAAGTGACGGTCGTGCCGTGCAACAGCCAGATAGGCAGCGGCGCACTGCCTACCGAAAGGATCGCGTCTCACGCGCTCGCAATCCGACCCGCCGGAAAGCAGTCCGGCCGCAAGCTCTCGCGCATCGAGCGCGGACTGCGCCTGCTTCCGATCCCGGTCATCGGACGCATTGCCGATTCGGCACTGTTGCTCGACCTGCGCTGCCTGGAGGCGGAAAACGAAGCTGAGTTCGCGGCGCAATTCGCGCAATTCCGCCTCGCGGCGGACTGAAGCGTGATACGTACGAACGGCCCGGCGCCATGATCGTAGCCAGTGCGGGCCATGTGGACCACGGCAAGACTTCGCTCGTCCGGGCGCTCACCGGAGTAGACACGGACCGCCTGCCGGAAGAAAAGCGGCGCGGCCTCACCATAGAGCCGGGTTTCGCGTACATGAGCGGCCCGCAGGGAGAAGTCCTCGGTTTCGTCGACGTTCCCGGACACGAACGCTTCGTCGCCAATATGCTGGCCGGCGTCGCGGCGATCGATTACGTATTGCTCGTGGTCGCCGCCGACGACGGCGTCATGCCGCAGACCATCGAGCACGTCGCCATCCTCGATTTGCTCGGGGTAAAGGCCGGCGCCGTCGCCATCACCAAGATCGACCGGGCAGACGCAGCCCGCATACACGAGGTCGCGGCGCAGGTGACATCGCTGCTGGAAGGCGGTTTGCTCGCCAGCATCCCGGTGCATGAAGTATCCGCCGTGACGGGTGCCGGCATCGATGCCCTGCGTGCGCATCTCCTGCACGAAGCAGCAAGGCACAGGCGCGCGGGCGCAGGCGGCCGCTGCCGACTATCCATAGACCGGTCGTTCAGCGTGGCCGGGGCGGGCCTGGTGGTGACCGGCGCGGTGGTATCCGGCACGGTCGCTATCGGCGACCAGCTGCTGCTTTCCCCGGCCGGACAAAAAGTTCGGGTGCGGGATATCCGCGTGCACGGGAGCCCGGCCACGCGCGCGGCCACGGGCGACCGCGCTGCGCTCAACCTGACCGGAGACAGGCTGGAGCGAGAGCAGGCACCGCGCGGCGCCTGGGCGCTGGACCCTGCACTGCATGTTCCGAGCGCCAATCTGGACGCGCAGTTTCGGCTGCTGCCCTCGGCACCTAAACCGGTGAAACATTGGCTGCCGGTACACGTGCATCTCGCCGCGGGCCATGTCACGGGCCACCTCGCGCTGCTCGGTGCGGATCCCGTTCTGCCGGGCGAAACCGGCTACGTGGAACTGGTTCTCGATGCGCCTGTCGGCGCGCTGGCGGGGGATCGCTTCGTCGTACGCGACCAGTCCGCCCGGTCGACGTTGGGCGGAGGCGTCATCGTCAATCCGTTCGCGCCGCAACGCGGCCGCACCCGGCCGCAGCGCAAGGCGGCAGCGCAGGCCCATGCAATCCGCGACCACGATGCCGCCCTGGCCGCGCTGCTCGATGTCGGCGGATTTGAAATCAACCTCGGGCAATTCGCCATTGGCCGCGATCTGGGAGCGGACGAGGCGGAGCGGATTTTTTCCTCGGCAAACCTGCGCGAATTTGCCGCCGATGGCGCGAGGTTCGGTGTCAAGTCCGAGCGCTGGTCTTCGCTGCAGGTCGAACTCTGCGATGCGCTGGCCGCGCTGCACCAGCGCATGCCGGACCACCTCGGAACGAAGGAAAGCGGACTCGGCTCGCTGGTGACATCGCGACCTTCTGCGCCGCTGCTGCGCGCCGCCCTGCTCGAGTTGACGGCGCAGGGGCGGGTTGCGCGCACAGGCCCCTGGCTGCATCTGCCGTCGCACAAGCCGGTCCCCGGGCCGGCCGACCTTGCAGCGTGGAGAAGACTCAGGCCGTGCATCGAACACGACGGCCTGCGTGCGCCGTCGCTGAGCGCATTGGCCGAGGCCGTGAAACAGGATGTCACCGAAGTGCTGAAGACCCTGCACCGGCTGGAGACGCTGGGGCTGGTGGTCGCCATAGCCAAGAACCGGTTCATGACGCTGCATCAGGCTGCAGCACTTGCGGCCATGGCCGAAGAACTGGCGGCGAGCGAGGTGGACGGCGGCACCGCCTTGACCGCGACCGCCTATCGCGAACGATCCGGCATCGGGCGCAACATGACCATCGAAGTCCTGGAATACTTTGATCGCGCAGGTCTGACGCGGCGCAAAGGCGCCAGCCGCCGCATTCTCAGGAAAAGCAGCGAACTGTTCGGCACGACGGGCTCGGCCAAGCCGTGACCCGTGGCATCGAGTTACGCGCCGCGGGCCTGCCTTAGGGGATATCCCCTCGTATTGAAATAAGCCATCAGTCGATCGATGCGCCCGTCGTCTTCACCACGTCGGCCCAGAACCCGATCTGATCGCTCACGAACTGCGTGAACTCGCTGGCAGGCGCCGCAGGGGCCGGGTCGTAGCCTGCTGCGATCAGCCGTGATTGCGTGGCCGGTTTGGCGAGGGCCTTTTCGAAACTGCGGTGCAAGGTCTGCACCGTCGCATCTGGAGTGCCGGCGGGGAGGACCACACCCCACCAGATTCCGGTCTTTTCGAATCCGTCCAGTCCGGCGGTCGACAGACTCGGGACATTCGGCAGCAAATCGACAGGTGCCAGCGTGGTGATGCCCAACGCGCGCAGGCGCCCGTCCTTGATGTAGCCGAGCACCGCAGGCAGGGCAAAGAACCCGAAATCCACCTGACCTGCGACCAGCGCCGTCAACTGCTCCGCCGGCCCTCGGTACGGAACGTGGTCGGCGCTGGCGCCTGCGATCTTCGCCATCAGCGCCGCTTCCAGGTGCTGCGCCGTTCCGGCGCCCGGGGAACCGTATTGATAGGTCTTTTCCTTCGAGGCCATGCGCCGCATCAGGTCCTGAACCGAAGTCGCGGGGCTCTGCGCCGGGACCGCCAGAACGGTCGGCGTGCTCGCCAGCTTGATCACCAGCGCGAAATCCTTCTTCGGGTCGTAAGGCACATTGCGGTACATGGCAGGATTGATCGCCATGGTCGAAGTGGAGACCAGGCCGAAGGTGTAGCCGTCGTTGCGCGCGCGCGCAACCGCGGCCACGCCGATAGAGCCGCCCGCACCCGGCTTGTTTTCCACGATGACGTTCTGGCCGAGCGCGGCCGCGACCTCGGGCGCGACGATCCGCGCCAGGATGTCGTTGGCGGATCCCGGTGTATAGGCGACCACGAACGATGACGGGCGTGCGGGATATGCGCCGCTTTGCGCGCGCGCATCAGATGCGCCCAATCCGAGAGCGCCGGCCAGCGCACATGAAACGAATGCGAAGAGGAAATGCCTGGTGGTATCCCGCCACCGGGTGATGCGGCCGCCGCGCCATTCCATATCCATTTGCCCCCTCCTTCAGATAGTTCGATATTGAGATACGTCTGCGCCAGCGTCCGCGACTGCCTGCCCGCCCATTCACATCCGGACGTGCATTGCGGTCGCACCCGGCACGTTGAAAATGCAGTCGTCAAATCACCTTG
>JAPLRD010000226.1 GCA_026399375.1 Pseudomonadota bacterium | reverse complement strand
CGCAGTTGGTGCAACTGGGCCAGGCCGAACTTGTCGGCGCGGCTCATGATGATGGTGTTGGCGCTGGGCACATCAATGCCGGTTTCAATGATGGTGGAGCACAGCAGCAGGTTGTGGCGCTGGGCCACGAAGTCGCGCATCACGGCCTCCAACTGGCGCTCCGGCATCTGGCCGTGGGCAATCGCGATGCGCGCCTCCGGCAGCAGGCGCCCGAGGCGCTCGCGCATGTTCTCGATCGTGTCGACTTCGTTGTGCAGGAAGTAGATCTGCCCGCCGCGCTTCAGTTCGCGCAGCACCGCCTCGCGGATCACGCCCTGGCTGTCACGGCTGACGAAGGTCTTGATCGCCAGCCGCTTTTGCGGCGCCGTGGCGATGACGGAAAAATCGCGCAGGCCTTCGAGCGACATGGCCAGCGTGCGCGGAATCGGCGTGGCGGTGAGCGTTAGCACGTCGACCTCGGCGCGCAGCGCCTTCAGCGCCTCTTTCTGGCGCACGCCGAAGCGGTGCTCCTCGTCGATGATCACCAGCCCCAGGCGCTGGAAATGGATGTCCTTCTGCAGCAGCTTGTGCGTGCCGATGGCGATGTCGACCGAGCCGTCGGCCAGCGCCCTGACGTTCTGCGTCTGTTCCTTGGCCGTGCGAAAGCGCGACAGCTGCGCGATCTTGATCGGCCACTCGTCCGCGATCTGCGCGAAGCGGTCGGAAAAGGTCTGGAAATGCTGTTCGGCGAGCAGCGTGGTCGGTGTGAGCACCGCCACCTGCTTGCCGCCGCAGACGGCGACAAACGCGGCGCGCAGTGCGACTTCGGTCTTGCCGAAGCCGACGTCGCCGCAGATCAGCCGGTCCATGGGTTTGCCCGAGCGCATGTCCTCGACGACCGCCTCGATCGCTTTCGCCTGATCGGTCGTTTCCTCGAAGCCGAAGCCCTCTGCAAACGCGTCGAGGTCGTGATGCTTGATGTCGAACTGGTGCCCCTGGCGCGCCGCGCGCCGCGCGTACAGATTGAGCAGTTCCGCCGCGGTGTCGCGGATCTGCTGCGCCGCCTTGCGCTTGGCGCGGTCCCAGTCGCCGCTGCCGAGTTTGTGCAGGGGCGCCTGGTCCGGCGCGACGCCGCTGTAGCGGCTGATCAGGTGCAGCTGCGCCACCGGCACGTAGAGCTTGTCGCGGCCGGCATATTCCAGGTGCAGAAATTCGGTCTCGCCTTCGCCCAGGTCCAGATTGACCAGGCCGAGATAGCGGCCTATGCCGTGCTGGGCGTGCACCACCGGGTCGCCGATGCGCAGTTCCGACAGGTCGCGCACCATGCCTTCGATCGAGGTCGGACGGGCCTCGCTGCGTTTCTTCGTGCGCACCGTGCCGGCATAGAGTTCGGATTCGGTGACGAGGCAAATGTTTTCGCTCTGCAGCGCAAAACCGCCGTGCAGCGGCGCGGTGCCGAGCATGCAGCGCGCCTCGCCAGCGCGAAACTCGGCAAAGTTCGCACAGGGCGCCGGCGCGAGGCCGTATTCGGCCAGGTACTGGCTCATGGTTTCGCGACGCCCGGGCGACTCCGCCAGCAGCAGCACGCGCGCCGGGGTGGCCGCGAGAAATTGTTTCAGCCGCGTCAGCGGGTCGGCGGCGCGGCGCTCGACCGCGAGCTGCGGCAGCGGCGCGGCGGCGATGAGGTCCTCGGCGGGCCCGCCAGGGTCCTGCGGCGCGCTGATGTCGATGCGCGAAAAATTTCTTGCCGCGATATAAAACTCTTCGGCCGGCAGGAACATTTCCGCAGGCGGCAGCAGCGTTTGTCCGCGGTAGCCGCTGAGCAATTGATGGCGCGCTTGCGTGTCTTTCCAGAAGGCGCCTATGGTGGCCGCGACGTCGTGATGCAGGCAGATCGTGGCTTCGGGCGGCAGATAGTCGAAAACGGTCGCGGTCTGCTCGAAGAACAGCGGCAGGTAATATTCGATGCCGGCCGGCGCGATGCCGTTGCTCACGTCCTTGTAGATGTTGCTGCGCGAGGGATCGCCCTCGAAGGTCTCGCGAAAGCGGGCGCGAAAGCGCGTCCTGCCGGCGTCGTCGAGCGGAAATTCGCGCGCCGGCAGCAGGCGCACTTCCTTTACCCGGTAGATGGTGCGCTGCGTATCGACATCGAAGGTGCGTATGGACTCGATTTCGTCGTCGAGCAGGTCGATGCGATAGGGCAGGACGCTGCCCATCGGAAACAGGTCGATGAGTCCGCCGCGCACGCAATACTCGCCCGGAGCCACTACCTGGGTGACGTGGCTGTAGCCGGCGAGGGTCAGCTGCGAGCGCAGTTGCGGCAGGCTGAACTTCTCTTCCTGCTTGAGAAAGAAGGTGTAGGCGGCGAGATACGACGGCGGCGCCATTCGATACAGCGCGGTGCTCGCCGGAATCAGCGTGATGTCGCAGCTGCCGCGCGTGATCGCGTACAGCGTGGCCAGGCGCTCCGATATCAGGTCATGGTGCGGCGAGAAACTGTCATAGGGCAGCGTCTCCCAGTCGGGCAGCAGATTGACTGCGAGGTCCGGCGCGAAATAGGGAATTTCCTCGCACAGGCGCTGCGCATCCAGCGCCGAGGCGCAGAATACGATCAGTGGCTTGGTCTGCTTTGCGAGATGCGCCAGCGCATAGGCGTCGCTGGAGCCGTGCAATCGGGCATAGCGGCGCTGGAGAAGTGTTTCGGGTGGGAGGGGATTCATGAGAAAAAGAGGCCCCATGGAGCCGGCGCGGGGGGCCGTGTCTCGGGAGCGAAGGCTTCGGCTGACATCATCATTCTACTAAGAGGCCATTTCAGCATTTCCGAAATGGCCTCGGACTAGGGGGAGCACGAGGGGATGTATCCTCTCGTATTCAAATATGCTCTAAGCTGTATTATAACGGCTTCGGTAGCTGATTATTTTTTAAAAACAATGATGTCCGACCGTTTTTTTGGATTGATTCCGGCCGCGGGGGCGGGCGAGCGCATGGGGCATGCCGCGCCCAAGCAGTATCTTCCCCTGCTCGGTCGGCCGATGCTTTACCACGCGGTGAAGGCGCTCCTGGCGGGCGGCAGGATAGACACCGTGTTCGTGGTGCTCGCGCCGAGCGACGTCGAGTTTCGGCGGCAGGACTGGAGCGAATTCGACGAGCGCATCGCCCCGCTTTATTGTGGCGGCGCAACGCGGCATGACAGCGTGTTGAACGGGCTGGTCGCCGCATCCTCCACGGTACAGCCGGAAGACTGGGTGTTGGTGCACGACGCGGCGCGTCCCTGCCTGGGGCGGCGCGAACTGGGGCTCATGCTGGACACGCTTTCGACGGACGAAGTCGGTGGAATACTCGGCGTGCCGGTGACCGACACCATCAAGCGCGCCGACAGTGCAGGAAAGATACTGGGAACCGAGCCGCGCGAGCATTTGTGGCAGGCGCAGACGCCGCAGATGTTTCGCCACGGACTTCTGCTGCATGCCCTGAGCCGGACGGCGAAAATGACCGACGAGGCCGGGGCGGTCGAAGCGCTGGGGTTCAAACCGAGACTGGTGCAGGGATCGCCTGCGAATCTGAAAGTGACGCACTCCGATGACCTGCAGCTGGCGCAGGCGATCCTCGCCGCGCAGGAAGGGCGGGCATGAGGATAGGGCAGGGATTCGACGTCCACGCCCTGGTGCCGGGGCGCAAGCTCATCGTCGGCGGCGTCGACATCCCGTACGAAAAAGGCCTGGACGGGCACTCGGACGCCGACGTGCTGCTGCACGCGATATGCGATGCGCTGCTCGGCGCCGCCGCCCTGGGTGATATCGGCCGGCATTTCCCAGACACGGATTCGCGCTACAAGAACGCCGACAGCCGCGTGCTGCTGCGCGAGACCTGCCGTCTGGTGCAGGAAGCCGGCTACCGCGTGGTCAATATCGACGCCACGATCATTGCGCAGGCGCCGAAAATGGCGCCGCACATTCCCGCCATGACCGGCCACGTCGCCTCCGACCTTGGAATGTCGCTGGGACAGGTTTTCACCGGGCGCGGCGAAGGGATCGCCGCGGAGGCAGTGGTCTTGCTGAATTTGGGCCAATATAATGGAGCATGAGGGGGCGTGTCCCCTTGTGGTGATATGAACTCTGAACCGGCTTGCGCCAAAAAGCCTTTATACTTATATCCGGCTCCGGGCAGAACCGCAGCCCGCGACAACCGATGCTTTTCTAGGACAGTAGCGCTTTGACCAAACGAACCAGCTTTACCCACGAACAATTGCTTGCCTGCGGGCGCGGGGAGATGTTCGGCGCGGGCAACGCGCAGTTGCCGCTGCCGCCCATGCTGATGTTCGATCGCATCATTTACATCAGCGACAAGGGCGGGGCCTATGGCAAGGGGGAGATCGTCGCCGAACTCGATCTACGGCCTGATTTGTGGTTTTTCGCCTGTCATTTCCAGGGCGATCCGGTGATGCCGGGCTGCCTGGGCCTTGATGCGATGTGGCAACTGATCGGTTTCTTTCTGGGCTGGATGGGCGGACCGGGGCGCGGGCGCGCCCTCGGCTGCGGCGAAGTAAAATTCAGCGGCCAGGTGCTGCCGAGCGCGAAGAAAATTACCTACCGCATCAGCATGAAGCGGGTGATCCTGCGCAAGCTGGTGATGGGCATCGCCGATGCCGTGATGGAGGTCGACGGCCGCGATATCTATGCGGGCAAAGACCTGCAGGTGGGGTTGTTCACCTCCACCGACGGCTTTTAGCGGAGGGCCTATGCGTCGCGTCGTCGTTACAGGACTGGGCATCGTCTCCAGCATCGGCAACAACAAGGGCGAGGTGCTGGCCTCGCTGCGGGAAGGCCGCAGCGGCATCGAATTCTCACCGGAATACCAGACCCTGGGTTTCCGCTCGCACGTGCACGGGCCGATCCGGGTGAAGCGCGAGGAACTGATAGACCGCAAGCTGCTGCGCTTCATGGGCGATGCGGCGGCGTACAACTATCTCGCCATGGCCGAGGCGATCGCCGACGCCGGATTGCCCGAGGACGTGGTGTCCAACGAACGCAGCGGGCTGATCGTCGGTTCCGGCGGCGGTTCGCCGCAGAACCAGGTGGAAGCCGCCGATCTACTTCGCACCAAGGGTTTGCGCCGCGTCGGGCCCTATATGGTGTCGCGCGCGATGTCGAGCACGACCTCGGCCTGCCTGGCGACGCCGTTCCGCATCAAGGGCGTGAACTACTCCATCAGCTCCGCCTGCGCCACCAGCGCGCATTGCATCGGCAACGCGTACGAACTGATCCAGTGGGGCAAGCAGGACGTGATCTTCGCCGGCGGCGGCGAGGAGGTGCACCCCTTCATGACGGTGCTCTTCGACGCGATGGGCGCGCTGTCGTCGAAGTACAACGACACGCCGCAGAAAGCTTCACGCGCCTACGACGCGAATCGCGACGGTTTCGTCATTTCCGGCGGCGGCGGCGTGCTGGTGCTGGAGGAACTCGAGCACGCGCGCGCCCGCGGCGCCAAGGTCTACGCCGAAATCGTCGGCTACGGCGCGACCTCCGACGGCTACGACATGGTGCAGCCTTCGGGTGAAGGCGCGGTGCGTTGCATGCGCCTCGCCATGTCCGGCGTCGACACGCCGATCGACTATCTGAACACGCACGGCACCAGCACGCCGATCGGCGACACCAAGGAACTGGAAGCGGTGCGCACGGTGTTCGCGGACAAGGTGCCGCTGATCAGTTCCACCAAATCGCTTACCGGGCATGCGCTGGGCGCGGCCGGAGTGAACGAGGCGATCTATTCGCTGCTGATGCTGGAGCACGACTTCGCTTGTGCTTCGGCCAATATCGAAACAGTGGACCCTGCGGCAGAGGGCATGCCCATCGTGCGTGAGCGCGCGGACCATGCCGGCCTCAACACGGTGATGTCCAACAGCTTCGGCTTCGGCGGCACCAACGCCAGCCTGGTATTCCGCCGCCTGAAGAGCTAGCCGGATAGAGCGGGCCGTAGATGCCGTGCGGTTGTTTTTCGCGCTGCTGTGTTCGCAGCGAACCGATGGCCGGCTTACTTATCGCGTGTTGCCGCGCTTTGCCGCAACGGGAGTCTGACCGCGGGCGCGTCAGCCTTCGTGCGTGCCGGCGCCCACATGCAACGGGAAGCTGCCGCTGCGCGCAATTTCGAGACGGGTGAAGGGTTGTTTCAGCCTTTCGGCTTCCGCAGGCGGAATGCCGGGGCCGCGATCGAGCACCTCCAGGACCAGCTTGCCGTCTGCTTCGCGCGTGGCGACGCACACGTCTTTCTCGCCGTAGGCCAGCGCATTGTCCACCAGGTTCGAAATGAGCCGCTTGATGCCCATGCGGCGCAGGGACATCTGGGGTACCGGATCGAGTTTGGCCTGTACCGCGCGGCCCAGGCGCAGATGGTGCTCGACCGCCTCGCGCGCCAACACGGCAAGATCGACCGGCTCCGGCGCTTCGTCGCTTTGTGTGCGCGCGAAGTCCAGGAACTGGCCGATGATGGAATCCATTTCCCCGATGTCCGCGATCATGCCCTGCTTCAGGGCTTCATCGCTGCCGCTCATTTCTGTCGACAGGCGCAGGCGCGACAGGGGCGTGCGCAAGTCATGCGAGACGCCGGCGAGGATCAGCGCGCGGTCGGCGTCAAGCCGCGCCAGGTCCTGCGACATCTGGTTGAACGATCGCGCCAGGGTTTCGATCTCGGCCGGGCCGGATTCAGGCAGCGGCGCAGGCGTTATGCCTTTGCCGATGTCGGCCGCGGCGGCCGCCAGCGCCTTCAGCGGGCGGTTGATACGGGACACGATCAGCCAGGCGCTTATCAGCGACAGCAGCAGCGCGAGTGCAGTCCAGCCCAGCCACTGCCAGGGAAATTGCCGTTCCAGGCGCTCGCGCGGCAGCAGCACCCAGTACTCGTCGTCGTCGATGGAAAAGCTGATCAAGAAGCCGTGCTGCTCTCCGACGCCGGCGGCGAACCGGGTGTCGTCGCCAAGCTGGCGCCGGACTTCGGCGTGCAGCATGTTCACGAACGCGGTGTCCGGCGATGGCAGCAATTTCTCGCCCGGCTCCGTCGGGTAGACGCGTATGCCTTCGCGATCGGATAGTTCAGTGAGCAGCGCGCGCCGCTTGTCGGCATGCGCGGTAACCAGTGCGGCCCGGGTGAGATTGACCACGCTCACCACCATCTGCGCTAGCTGCCTTGCCCGCGGTTCGCGTTCGTGGTTGCGCAGAATCTGAAACCAGGCCGTGACCGAGATGATCATCAGCAGGCTGATCAGGATGAACGAGCGCCACAGCAGAGTGCGCGGTACCAGGGTCATGGGACTGACTTGTCGCTTCGCGCCAAGGCCATACCGAAGTTGCGGCCCCAGGGGCGGCCCACCGGACTCATGCTTTGCCGTCTGGCACGAACACGTAGCCGAACCCCCATACCGTCTGGATGTGCGCCGGATGCGCGGGGTCGGGTTCAACCAGCTTGCGCAGGCGCGAGATCTGCACGTCGATGGCGCGATCGAAGACTTCGTACTCGCGTCCGCGCGCGAGTTCCATCAGCTTGTCGCGCGACAGCGGCACGCGCGGGTGAGCGAGGAGCACCTTCAGCAGGGCGAATTCGCCGGTGGTGAGAGAAACACTCTTGCCGTCGCGGGTCAAGGCGCGGGTGGCGAGATCCACCGTGACCGGGCCGAAGCTCACCTGGCCTTCCTCGATCTCTGGCGCCCCGGGGGGCACCGGGGCTGCGCGCCTGCGCAGCACGGCGTGTATGCGTGCCACCAGTTCGCGCGGATTGAACGGCTTCGGCAGGTAATCGTCGGCGCCCATTTCCAAGCCGACGATGCGGTCCACATCGTCCCCCTTGGCGGTCAGCATGATGATGGGGATCGCATCCTTGGCGCCGCGCAGGCGCCGGCATACGGACAGGCCGTCCTCGCCAGGCATCATCAGGCCGAGCACGATCAGGTCGAAGTGCTCGCGCGCGAGCAATCTGTCCATGGCGGCGGCGTCCTGCGCGACGTGGACACCGAATCCCTGCTCGGACAGGTAGCGGTTGAGCAGGTCGCGCAGGCGCATGTCGTCGTCGACGACCAGTACTTTGTCTTTGGCTGCTGTGCTTGTTGTCATCTGCGTATCGTACTAAAAAAGTGCGGGTCGAAGCAGGCGTAAAGGTAAGAATCCATGTCAAGCCGCTGTTTTGTTACAAAGAATTACAAATTTCCGGCCGGGACTTATGCTTTCGTCGCGTCAAGGCGCTAGTATGCGTGCATTGCATCGTTTTCAGGTAGGTGGGCGGCATGAAATTCTCGATGTTCCTCTGTTGCGGCCTGATTGCAGCCGGCAGCGCGAGTCCCTCGCTGGTACTCGGCGAGGGGACGGGATTTTCTCCTATGGTCCAGAGCCAGCGCCCCGGTCCCGGCCGCGAACGCGAGGCGGAAAAATCCGCGCCGCAGAGAGATCCGCGCGCGCCGAGCGAGGCCGACCGCAGCCGCATGAGTCCCGACGAGCGGCGCCAGTTGCGCCGCGACATTCAGGACGCGGGCAAGGAAATCTACCGCCCGGCGCAGCAGGGGCGCGGAGACGGCCGGTATCCGGGACGCAGATAAGCGCGACGCGCTTCAGACAGGCCGGGCGGCTGAGGGCTTATTGCACCGGCGGGGCGATGTGCGCAAGTTTGAGTGCGGCGGCTAATTTCATATCCGCTGTCAGAATGTGATCGCGCAGCCACTGGCTGAGAAAATCGGCGACGGCCGGGTTGTTCATCCGGCCGCCAGCGTCCAGCATCTCCTTCAGATCGACCAACTGCTTTAGCAGCTTCTCGTGCTCGGCCCGGTGCGCGAGTTCGGCGAAGTATTGCGTGCGTCCCATCTCGGCCTCTTCGCGGCCAAAATGTTCTCCGGTGTAGGCGATGAGATCGCTCATCGCCTTGCTCACGCCACCGTTGTCCCGGCCGCTCTGCATGGATTGAAAGAATGCGTTGACCAGATCGATCAGCCTGCGGTGGTCGCCGTCGATCAAGGGGCTACCGGTGCAAAGGTCATCGGTCCAGGAAAATTGCGCCATGAAATCTCACTCCGTCATTGGCTTCATATGAACTGCGGCTGTCCGCCGGGCCTGCCGCCTGCCGAACTTCAATGAAAAATTCTGCACGCGTTCGGGGTCGAGCTGTTGACCTGAGTCAACTGAATTCGATTCAGCGTTCCGGGTGACAGGAATCAGTTGTAGGAATACTTCCTACACGTTATTTCGGCGATCGCCGACTTGTTTTCCGATACAGAAGGGGTAATGTCACTACCAACGACTTCGCATTCTTGCAAAGCACGACTGAGAGGATGGAGATTCCATGAACCATAGCCTGAATCTGCCGAATCGATACGCCATGATTCTCGACACCGAAGCGATCAACAGAGTCATCGCGCATGCCGCGGAATTGAAGCTGCCGCGGCGGGAATGCCATCCGCTGGACCGCTACCGCGGCAGTTGCGCGAATGCCGCCCTGGCGAAGTACGACGCCGAAGTGGAAGCCGCACCCGCGGCGGTCGAGGAGTTGAACGTAATCGATTCGATCATCGAAGTGGAAGACGCGCTCTCTTCCGGGAATGACGACTTCGCTGACGACGATTTTTAGGAGGGAAGTACTTCGTTATTCTGGTCAGGGTACCTTTCAAGCACAAAGCTACCAACAGGTTATTGCCAAGAACGTCCGCTGTTGCGCGCGCCCCGAATTGCGGGTGTACCTGATGTGGACCGGCGGTGACCACTTTCATCCCGAGGTTTGAAAGGTATCTTGACCAGAGTGACGAAGCGAACGACAGGCACCCGGCTGACCTGATCGTATCGGGAAGGACTCCTAGCCTGGCCGGCACCGGTTTCCCGCCCTCGGTCACTCCGCTATCAGGTGTGCGATGGAGTTCGCGTAGTAGCGCAGCAGCACGGCTTCGGCCGGATCGGCCGCATACAGGCCATCGCGTTCCTCGACCATGTGCCGCAGCAGCATCATGCGCAGCCCTGTGGTGATCGCG
>JAPLRD010000279.1:6757-10837 GCA_026399375.1 Pseudomonadota bacterium | reverse complement strand
TTCGGGTTTTGCGCATGCAGGTGTGTCACGCCCAAGGTCAGCGCGATGGGCGGCGCGATGATTGCCAGCGTGGCGACGATCGCGCCGTTCCAGCCGGAGAGCTGCCAGCCGAGCAGCGTCACGAACATCATGTTCGGGCCCGGGGCCGCCTGGCCCAGGGCGTAAATATCGGCGAACTGCCTGGCACTCAACCAGTGGTTGGCCTCCACCACGTAGCGCTGGATGTCCGGCAGGATCGCGCCCACGCCCCCGATCGCCATCAGCGACAGCAGCGCGAAGTGCACGGCCAGGGCCGCCAGATCGACGCGGTCCATCAGTCCGCCTCGCCCCAGGCCGCGGCGATGGCGAACGGCGCGAGGCCGCCGACGACGGCGAGCAAAGGCCAGCGCAGCGCGCCCACGCCCGCCAACGCAAGAGCGACGAACAGCCAGGGACGCCAGCGCCGCTTCAGCGTCGCTGTCATTTTCAAGCCGGTGGCAAGGACGAGGCCCGCCGCCACGGAGGACATGCCCGAGAGCGCCTGCTGCACCGCCGGCAGCGTGCCGTAGTGCGTGTAGAGCATTCCGGTCGCGATCATGATCAGAAACGGCCCCCCCACCAGACCGGCAAAGGCCGCCGCAACGCCGGCATAGCCGGCGAAGCGATAACCGATCATGACCGCCATGTTGCCGATGTTGGGGCCGGGCAACAACTGACCCATGGCGAGCGTTTCGACGAATTCGCGCTGCGTGAGCCAGCCTTTGCGTTCGACCAGCGTGCGGTGCGCCCAGGGCAGCACGCCACCGAACCCCGACAGCGCGAGCTGCGAAAAGGCGATGAACAGTTCAAGCGGGCTGACCTTGGGCGTGATGCAATCGCGCGCCTCGCCGTGTTCGCGGGCAGGTTCCGGCACAGTCATGGGTGAATCCGTCTCGGGTTGCAGGCGCGAGCATTATCGCAGGCCGCAGGCCGCAGGCGCACAGCCAATTGGCGGCAGACGCAGCTATTCGATCGCGCTCGGGTGCGAAGTGGGTATACCCCCATATCGCCAACCGGCAACGGTCACTACACTCGTCTTCACAAGCCTCGATATGTTCACTACTGTCCCGTCGCGGCACACTACTTTTCGGGGTGATAATGAACTGGCTGAACAAATTCCTCACGCACCACGTGCTCTATGGCGCGCTCCTTCTGCTGCTTTGCCTGGGCATCTTTCCGTTTATCGTGCTCTACTCGAGTTCCACCACGGTCGCGGAATTGTTCGATCGCGTCCTGCCGGGAAGCAAACTCGCGCAAAAGCTCGATGCTTTCTGGACGATCATCGGAATTCCCTACGACTACCTTGTAAAGACCGTGGGATAGGCTGGCAAAGGCAGAGCGGCGGTTGTAAGCGGTTGCGAATTCGAACAATGCGGGACCGAGGGAGCCGTTTGTCTGGTCGGCAGAAAGCATAGCGGCTGACAGAAGCCTGGCGCAGCCCGGCGGCGAGGGTCGGGATTCGCGCGTCAAGCGCTGGGGCAGGGCATAATGGCGCGATCAACCTGCAGGCCGCGCAACGATGAATCCGCCCAAGTCCCGCATCGACCCCAAGTCCGAAATCTACCAGCAGCAGCGAAACGGCATGCTCGCTCTCGTCGAGCAGCTGCGCGCGCTGGAGGGCCGCGCCGCAGCCGCGTCGGCGGCTTCGAAACCTGCGTTCGACAAGCGCAGTGCGCTCCTGCCGCGCGAGCGGCTGGCGCGACTGCTCGATCCGGGTGCGCCTTTCCTCGAACTCGCGAACCTTGCCGGATACTGCACTGAGGATACCGATCCACAGAGCAGCATTCCGGGCGCTTCGGTGATTGCCGGCATCGGCGTCATCTCGGGCGTGCGCTGCATGGTGGTGGCCAACGATTCGGGCATAGGCGCCGGCGCGCTGAGCGCCCTGGGCGGGCGCAAGATCATGCGTTGCCAGGAAATTGCGCTGCAGAACAAGCTGCCGTTCGTGCAACTGGTGGAATCAGGCGGCGCCAATCTGCTCACCTACAAGGTCGCGGTAGTGCACGGCTCTTCGACGGCCGGCGGCGCCTACCTGCCGGGCCTGTCCGATTACGTGATCATGGTGCGCGGCCGGGCCAAGGCGTTTCTCGCCGGGCCGCCGCTGCTGAAGGCGGCGACCGGCGAAATCGCCACCGACGAAGATCTGGGCGGCGCGGACATGCATGCACGCATATCGGGCCTGGCGGAGTTCGTTGCGGAAGACGACGCTGACGCCATAGGCATCGCGCGCGACCTGCTCGCCAAGATCAACTGGGAGCGCGCCGTTGCGCCAGGCGCCGTGGATCGTCCACCGAAGCTGGATGTGGACGAGATCGCCGGACTGATGCCGCTCACCGTGCGCAAGCTCGTGGATATGCGCGAAGTGATCTGGCGCATCGCGGACGATTCAGAATTTCTCGAGTTCAAGCCTGCATACGGCCGGTTCACGGTGTGCGGCCTGGCCGCGATCGAGGGGCACAAGGTGGGGTTCATCACCAACAACGGGCCGCTCGATCCGGCAGGGGCGACGAAGGCGACGCAGTTCATCCAGCTCTGCTGCCAGGCGCAGACGCCGCTCATCTACCTGCAGAACACCACCGGCTACATGGTCGGCACCAAGTCGGAAGCAGGCGGCATGATCAAGCACGGTTCGAAAATGATACAGGCGGTGTCCAACGCGACCGTGCCGCAGATCACCGTCATGTGCGGCGCGTCCTTCGGCGCCGGCAATTACGGCATGTGCGGGCGCGCCTTCAATCCGCGCTTTGTCTTCAGCTGGCCCAACGCCCGGACCGCGGTGATGGGGCCGGAGCAGGCGGCGACCACCATGGCGATCGTGGCCGAGGGCACGGCCGCGCGCAAAGGCAGGCCGGTGGATCAGCCGGCGCTGGACAGGATGAAGCAGGCGATCGTCGACAACTTCGAAAGCCAGATGAGCGCCTTTCACACCAGCGGCCTGCTGCTCGACGACGGCGTCATCGATCCGCGCGATACGCGGAAGGTGCTCGCCGCGGCGTTGACGATCTGCGCCGAGGCGCAGGCGCGGCAGGTGCGGACCATACAGTTCGGCGTGGCACGGCCTTAGTGCCTTATAGATGAGTCGAAGAAATTTCCGTAAATTGTCATTCCGAGGCCGAAGGCCGAGGAATCTGCTTCTTGCTGTCTATGCAACAGCAGATTCCTCGCGTTGCTCGGAATGACAATTGCCGGGGTACCCCTAACGGAGTAAAGCTATGCTGTATGCCCATGAGCACGAAGAACTGCAGCGGCAGCTGAAGAAATTCATCGACGCCGAGATCAATCCTTTCGTCGAAGAGTGGGAAGCGGCCGAGATATTCCCGGCGCACGAAGTGTTCAAGAAAATGGGCCAGCTCGGCTTCCTCGGTGTCTGCAAGCCGGTGGAGTACGGCGGGCAGGCGCTGGATTATTCCTACTCCGTCGCCATGGCCGAGGCGCTGGGACACATCCAGTGCGGCGGCATTCCGATGGCGATAGGCGTGCAGACCGACATGGCGACGCCGGCGCTGGCGCGCTTCGGTTCGGACGAGTTGCGGCGCGAATTCCTCGCGCCGTCGATCGCGGGCGATTTCGTCGCCTGCCTCGGCGTATCCGAAGTCGGGGCCGGCTCTGACGTGGCATCGATCAAGACGACGGCGCGCAAGGACGGTGACGATTACGTCATCAACGGCGGCAAGATGTGGACCACCAGCGGCACGCAGGCCGATTGGATGTGTCTCCTCGCCAACACCGGATCGGGCGCGGCGCACAAGAACAAGTCGCTCATCTGCGTGCCGATGAAAGCCCGGGGCGTGAGCGTGGCGCGCAAGCTGAAGAAACTGGGCATGTCGTCTTCTGACACGGCGCAAATTTTCCTCGACGATGTGCGCGTGCCGCAGCGCTATCGCATCGGCGAGGAGGGCATGGGCTTCACCTACCAGATGCTGCAGTTTCAGGAAGAGCGGCTGTGGGCGGCGGCGACCAGCATTTCCCTGGGCAATCTGATCGACGAGACCGCGAACTATGCGCGCGAACGCATGGCGTTCGGAAAGTCCATCCTCGACAACCAGTTCGTGCATTTCAAGC
>JAPLRD010000279.1:2757-6713 GCA_026399375.1 Pseudomonadota bacterium | reverse complement strand
AGTGCCTGCGCGCGCTGGTGCATCGCGCGACGGAAATGTACGTGGCCGGGCAGGGCGTGACGGGAGTCGCGTCCATGGCCAAGCTGAAAGCGGGGCGCCTCGCGCGCCAGGTGCCCGACGCCTGCCTGCAGTTCTGGGGCGGCATGGGTTATATGTGGGAAAACCGCGTCGGCCGTGCCTACCGCGATGCGCGCCTGTCCTCGATCGGGGGCGGCGCCGACGAGATCATGCTTGGCATCATCTCCAAGTACATGGGCATCGCGCCGAGAAAGGAATAGTTCATGTCCAAGCTGCGCACAGAGCGGCAGGGCGGGTTTCTCTTTCTGACGCTGGACGACGCGCCCACGCGCAACGCGCTCAGTGCCGGGATGGTGGAGGAGTTGCGCGCGGCGTTCGATGCGGCGGCGGCGGACGAGGGCGTGCGCGCGGTGGTGTTGCGCGGCGCCAACGGCACCTTCTGCGCCGGCGGCAGCATGGGCGATTTCGAGAAGGGCCGGCAGAGCGCGCCGGCGGCGGGAGGGCGCGATCCGATCGCCGCGGACAACCGGCGCTTCGGCGACTTCATGACCGTGCTGGCGGGTTTTCCCAAAGTGCTGGTGGTGGCGGTGGAAGGTGCGGCCATGGGCGGCGGCTTCGGCCTCGCCTGCGTCGCCGACATCCTGCTCGTGCACAAGGACGCTAAATTCGCGCTGAGCGAAACCACGCTGGGTCTGGTGCCGGCGCAGATCGCGCCCTTCGTCGTGGCCCGCATCGGCCAGGCCGAGACGCGGCGCCTGGCGCTGTCGGGAGAGCGCATCGATGGCACCGAAGCCTTGCGCATCGGCCTGGCGAACGTGGTGTGCGAAGACGCGACCGGCCTGGAAACGGCTCTGGTGGTCGTTCTT
Organism: Pseudomonadota bacterium; assembly: GCA_026399375.1. Taxonomy (GTDB): domain Bacteria; phylum Pseudomonadota; class Gammaproteobacteria; order Burkholderiales; family SG8-39; genus 2-12-FULL-64-23. The sequence continues at coordinate 5,829 of JAPLRD010000279.1, read as the reverse complement.
CGAGGTGTCGGCCGTTGCGCGCCGGGAGCCGTCGCAGCCACGAAAGCCCTGATCGCACAGTGCGGCGCCTTGCCCCTGGCGCAGGTGCTGGACAATGCGTCGGAGATGTTTGCGCGGCAGATGCGCGGCGAAGGCGCCGAAGGGGTCGCCGCGTTTCGCGACAAGCGCGACGCCGCGTGGGTGGACAAGATCGAGCACCTGCCCGAAGACAAGACATGAGGGCGATCCATTCAGTTCCGATTCTGTCATTCCGAGCGAAGCGAGGAATCTGCTTTTCAGCGGGAAAAAAAGCAGATTCCTCGGCCCGCCGCATGACTGAAAAAATAGTCCGCATCGGCGGCGCTTCCGGGTTCTGGGGCGACAGTTCGGTCGCCTGCGCGCAGCTCGTGCGCCGCGGACAGATCGATTACCTCGTGTTCGATTATTTGGCCGAACTCACCATGTCGATTCTGGCTGCGATGCGCGCCAAAGCGCCGGATGCGGGCTACGCCACCGACTTCGTCGACGTGGCGATGAAAAGCGTCATTCGCGACATCGCCGCGAAAGGCATCAAGGTGGTGAGCAACGCCGGCGGCGTCAATCCCGCCGGGTGCGCCGAGGCGCTGCGCAAGCTCGCGGAGGAGACCGGCGTGACGTTGAAGATCGCCATTGTCGAGGGCGACGACGTGCTGCCGCGCATGGCGGAATTGCGCGCGGCCGGCGTGCGCAACATGTACTCCGGCGCCGAACTGCCGCCGAAGATCTTGTCCGCCAATGCCTATCTCGGCGCGATCCCGATCGCGCGCGCTCTCTCCGCCGGCGCCGACGTGGTCATCACCGGGCGCTGCGTCGACAGCGCCGTTGCGTTGGGACCTCTGATGCACGAGTTCGGCTGGCGCGAGGACGACTACGACCGGCTCGCCGCGGGCAGCCTCGCCGGCCACATCCTCGAGTGCGGCTGCCAGGCAACGGGCGGTCTCTTCACCGACTGGGAGTCGGTGCCAAATTGGGAAGACATCGGCTATCCGATCCTCGAGTGTCATGCGGACGGCAGCTTTGTCGTCACCAAGGCGCCCGCAACGGGCGGGCTCGTCAGCCGCGCCGTGGTGGCCGAACAGATGCTCTACGAGATGGGCGATCCCGGCGCCTACGTGTTGCCGGACGTGGTGTGCGATGTCACCGGGGTCGAAATCGTCGAGGTCGGGCCGGACAGGGTGCGCGTGAGCGGCGCGCGCGGCATCGCGCCGACGCCGACCTACAAGGTTTGCGCCACCTACCCGGACGGTTACCGCTGCACGGCGATCCTGAACATCATCGGCATAGACGCGGCGAAGAAGGCGCAGCGCTCGGCGGAGGCGATACTCGCGCGCACGCGGGCGATCTTCCGCGAGCGCGGCCTTGCCGATTATTCGGACACCCGCATCGAGGTGCTCGGGGCCGAGACCATGTACGGCCCGCACGCGCGCACGGCCGCAACGCGCGAAGCGGTGATGCGCCTGTCGGTGGCGCACGGCAATCGCCAGGCGCTTGAGATCTTCTCGCGCGAAATCGCACCTGCCGGAACCTCCTGGTCGCCGGGCACTACGGGCATGGGCGGCGGCCGGCCCAAAGTGACGCCTGCAGTCAAGCCCTGCTTTTTTCTGCTCGAAAAAGCGAAAGTGGAAACCAGCGTCACGCTGGCCGGCGAACGCTCGGCGGTGACTGTTCCCGTGTCGGGCGGATTTGCCGAGGCTTTGCGCGATCCTGCGCCGGCTCAGGGCGGAACATTGGCGCCTCAGGGCTCGACGCAAACATTGCCGCTGGTGCGGCTCGCCTGGGGCCGTTCGGGCGACAAGGGCGACAGCGCCAACATCGGAGTCATCGCCCGCCGCCCGGAGTTTCTGCCGCTGCTGCGCACGCAGCTGACACCCGCAGCGGTGAAACAGTACCTGTCGCATCTGGTCGAAGGCGAAGTCGAGCGCTTCGAGGTGCCCGGCATACACGCGCTCAATTTTCTCCTGCACGAGGCGCTGGGCGGCGGCGGCATGGCGTCGCTGCGCGTCGACCCGCTGGCCAAGGGCTACGCGCAGATCCTGCTTGATTTTCCGGTCGAGGTGCCGCAGGAACTGGCGGCGCTCGCGTTGCATTGAATATGGGGAATGAAATGACGAATCGTGTTGCCCGCCGTCCGGCCCAAGTGCGCAATGGGCGGGCGTTGCTGATCGCCCTGACGCTTTGCTTTTTTGCGACCGGCGCAGGTTCGGGACAGGCTTTCGCGCAGGCGGCGACAGCGCGCGCCCTAGACGTGCCCTATGACCCGACCCCGCACAATGTGGTGGCGCAGATTCTGCAGTTGGCGCAGGTGCGCAGGGGCGACGTGTTCTACGACCTCGGCTGCGGCGACGGGCGAATCGTGATCGCGGCGGTGAAGGAAGAAGGGGTGCGCGGCGTGTGCGTCGATATCGATCCCCAGCGCATCCTCGAGGCTCGTGCCAATGCCGCTGCCGCCGGCGTGGTCGAGCGCATCCGTTTTCTCGAGCAGGACTTGTTCGCAACCGATTTCGCCGAGGCGACGGTCGTGATGCTCTTCCTCTACCCGGAGGTGAATCTGAAACTGCGCCCCAAGTTGTGGCGGGAACTGCGGCAGGGCACGCGCGTCGTCTCGTACGTGCACGACATGGGCGACTGGAAGCCGCAGCAGGCCATGACGGTGCAAGGCCGCCACGGCGAGCGCAATTTGTACCTTTGGACCATCGCAGCGCCGCAGGGCGCCGGCGACATTAGCAAGTAAAGGCATACTGGCGAAGCCCCGGCTCTGCCGCTTCGCCGGCGCCGCCATGTCCGAAAACGGCCAGACAGCGCCGGCGGCCGCACGCATAATGCGTGCATGACATTGGATTCGCACACCTGCTACCGGGCGCTCAAAGCGCGCGATGCGCGTTTCGACGGCCGCTTCTTCGTCGCCGTGTCGTCGACGCGCATTTATTGCCGCCCTGTTTGCACGGTCAAGCCGCCCAGGCGCGAGAACTGCCGCTTCTATCCCAGCGCCGCGGCCGCCGAATCGGACGGCTACCGGCCGTGCCTGCGCTGCCGGCCGGAACTCGCCCCGGGCAA
>JAPLRD010000279.1:0-2734 GCA_026399375.1 Pseudomonadota bacterium | reverse complement strand
CTCGCGCCTGGCACAGGCCGCAGCCAGCCTGATGGAAGACAGCACGCTGGACGAAACGGGACTGGAGAGCGTCGCGGCGCAACTGGGCATCACCGACCGGCACCTGCGCCGCGCTTTCGGCGCCGAGTTCGGCGTCTCGCCGGTGCAGTTTGCGCAGACGCAGCGGCTGCTGCTCGCCAAACGACTGCTGACCGACACGGTGCTGCCGGTGACCGAGGTCGCGTTCGCGAGCGGCTTCGGCAGCGTGCGGCGCTTCAACTCGCTGTTCAAGCAGCGCTACCGGATGCAGCCGGGGCAGCTGCGGCGCCATGCGTCCGCGCCCGGCGCCGCCGATGTGCTGAAATTCGAACTGAGTTACCGTCCGCCCTACGACTGGCCCGCGCTGTGCGCTTTCCTCGGCGCGCGCGCGATCGCGGGCGTCGAGACGGTGGAGGGCGGCTGCTATCGGCGCACGGCGCGCATCGCAGTCGGCGGCTCGGAGCATCGCGGCTGGATCGAGGTGGCGCAGTCGCCGAAGAAACCGGCATTGCGCGTTACAGTCTCCGCTTCGCTCGCCAAGGCCTTGCCGCCGTTGCTGTCGCGTGTAAAGTCGCTGATGGACCTCGCCTGTCATCCGGTCGAGGTCGCCCAGGCGCTGGGGGCCATGGCAAGACGCCATCCCGGCTTGCGCGTGCCTGGCGCGTTCGACGGTTTCGAAGTCGCGGTGCGCGCGATCCTCGGCCAGCAGGTTTCGGTAGCCGCGGCACGCACCGTGGCCGGCCGCTTCGCGGCCGCGTTCGGCGATCCGATCGAAACGCCGTTTGCCGCGCTCACCACCGTGTTCCCGACGGCACGGCGCATCGCGGACCTGCCCTATGGACACATCGCACGCCTGGGCATGCCCGGCGCGCGCGCCCGCAGCGTGGTCGCGCTCGCGCGCGCGGTCGCGGACGCGGATCTGGTTTTGATGCCCAATGCCGACATCGAGTCCACGCTGGACCGGCTGCGCGCGCTGCCGGGCGTAGGCGAATGGACCGCGCAGTACATCGCCATGCGTTCGCTCGCCTGGCCGGACGCGTTTCCGCACACCGACCTGGGCGTGATGAAAGCGCTGGGGGAAAGCGACGCGCGCCGGGTGCTCGCCGCGGGCGAAGCCTGGCGGCCCTGGCGCGCCTACGCCGTGATGCATTTGTGGCAGTCGCTAACAAAGGAGTAGTCATGAAAGGGGCAGCTATGCGCTACTACGATCTGTATGAAAGCCCACAGGGGCAGATGTTGCTCGTCGCAGCAAACGAAGGACTTTGCGGCGTCTACTTCGACGGCCAGAAATATGTTGCGCAAGTTGCGCCGGACTGGCGGCGGGATGCGCGCCACGCGACACTGAACCAGGCGAAGCGCGAACTCGCGGAGTATTTCGGCGGCGAGCGCAAGCATTTCGAAGTCGCGCTCGCGCCTGAGGGCACGCCGTTTCAGAGGTCGGTATGGAAAGCGATCCATGGTGTCGGATTCGGCCAGACCATTACCTACGGTGAACTGGCCGCCAGGGCAGGCTTTGCGGGCAGTGCGCGCGCCGCCGGTGCTGCGACCGGGCGCAATCCCATCAGCGTCATCGTTCCCTGCCACCGCATCGTCGGCTCGAACGGCAGCCTCACCGGATACGCCGGCGGCCTTGACCGGAAACACGCACTGCTCGCGCTCGAGGCCGACTTTCCTGAATTGCTTCCGGTCGCATAGCGCCCGTACGGACCGCCCTGCCGGCAGGCGAGTGCGGCCGGCCCGTGGCCTGCCGGACGGCGCCCTGATGCAAGCTTCCCCCGGTCGCTGTATCATTGCGAGCTATCGAAAACACCCATAGGTAGTATCCGGGAGCTTTATGGCAACAAAATCTAGGGCTTACAGCGCGGAGGACATCGAGATCCTGGAGGATCTGTCGCCCATCCTGCACCGGCCGGGGATGTATACCGACCCGTCGAACCCGAACCATGCGCTGGTGGAAGTGATCGACAATTCCTCGGACGAGGGCCTCGCCGGCTTCGCCAAGAATATTTCCGTGGTGCTGTACGAAGATGGCTCGGCCGAAGTCGCCGATGACGGCCGTGGGATTCCGGTGGATATTCACCCGAAGAAGAATGTTCCTGCTGTGCAGGTGATTTTCACGACGCTCCATTCGGGTGGCAAGTTCAGGAAGACCGACAAGGACGCGGCGTATCGCATCGCGGGCGGCCTGCACGGCGTGGGCATCTGCGTTACCAACGCGCTCGCGACGCGCCTCGAGGTCGAAGTCAGGCGCGACGGCGCCGCCCACAGGCTGGTGTTCGCCGACAACGGCAAGGTGAAAGAGCCGCTGAAGAAGATCGGCACGGCGGCGCCGCGCGAGTCCGGCACGCGCATCCGCTTCTGGCCCGACCCGAAGTATTTCGATACGCCCAAGATCATTCCCGCCGATATCGCCGCGTTGCTGCGCGCCAAGGCGATGCTGCTCCCGGGGGTGCGCTTCACCCTCGGGGTGGAGAAGAACGGCAAGATAGAACAGAGCGAGTGGCACTTCCCCGAGGGCATCAAGGGCTATTTCGCCACCGCCGTCGCAGGTCTGGAACCGGTGGCGGAGACTTTCTTCGGCGAGCGCTACATCGCGGCGCAATCGGAGTCCGACAGCTTCGCCGAAGGCGAGGGCGCGCTGTGGGCCATCGCCTGGACGCCCGAGGGCGAGGTGGTGGCCGAGTCCTACGTCAACATGATTCCGACGCGCCACGGC
>JAPLRD010000001.1 GCA_026399375.1 Pseudomonadota bacterium | reverse complement strand
CACCCGCGACAATTCAACCTGCGGCTCCTGCACGGCTTCGTTCATGCCTGCCCTTATAGCAGCATCCAAACGAAAAAGCCAGTACTGTCTCTCCTCTACGTCACATCAAGGGCTTGGAACAATGAATGACGGAGCCCTGGGGCGTCCACGATAGGCAAGCGCACGGGGCGCTTCAAGCCTATAATCAGCGCTTCGCCCAATCCCGATCCCCCCCGGCCTCACCGGGCATGATCGATTAACTGGTAATACGTGGATACACCAAACAATCTTTTCAGCGCCATCGCAGCTTTGCCCTCGCGCTCCTTAGTGCAGGGTTTATGACCGCTCCCGTCCTCTCTTTTTCCGATCTTGGACTGCTGCCGCAACTGCTGCAAGCGGTTACCGACAAAGGCTATACCGAACCGTCCCCGATCCAGGCGCAGGCGATACCCGTGATCCTGCAGGGGCTCGATGTCATGGGCGGCGCGCAGACTGGCACCGGCAAGACCGCGGGCTTCACGCTGCCGCTGCTGCAGCGGCTGGCGCCGCACGCCAATACCAGCGCATCGCCCGCGCGCCATCCGGTGCGCGCGCTGATCCTCACCCCCACGCGCGAACTCGCGGCCCAGGTCGCCGACAGCGTGCGCGATTACGGCAAGCACCTGGGCCTGCGTCCGGGCGTGGTGTTCGGCGGCGTCGACATCGTGCCGCAGATCCAAATGCTGCGTTCCGGCGTGGAAGTTCTGGTGGCGACGCCGGGCCGGCTGCTCGATCACGTGCAGCAAAAGACCGTGATGCTGGGCCAGGTCGAAATCCTGGTGCTGGACGAGGCCGACCGCATGCTCGACATGGGTTTCATGCCGGACATTCGCCGCATCCTCGCGCTGCTGCCGACGAAGCGGCAGAGCCTGTTGTTCTCGGCCACGTTTTCCGAAGAGATCAAGCGGCTCGCGGACAACATGCTGCGCCAGCCCGTGCTGATCGAAGTCGCGCGGCGCAACGCCATGACCGAACTGGTGAGCCACGAAGTGCACCCGGTCCGGCGCGAGCGCAAGCGCGACCTGCTCGCCCACCTGGTGCGCACGCAGAATCTGCAGCAGGTGCTGGTGTTCGGCGGCACGCGCCTGGGCGTCAACCGCCTCGCCTATCAGCTGCAGAAGGACGGAATTCACGCCGCCGCGATCCACGGCGACAAGTCGCAGGTGGAGCGCATTCAGGCGCTGGCCGATTTCAAGGCCGGCAAGGTTTCGGTGCTGGTGGCGACCGACGTCGCCGCGCGCGGGCTGGACATCGAGGAACTGCCGCTGGTAATCAACTTCGAGCTGCCCGGCGCGCCCGAAGATTATGTGCACCGCATAGGCCGCACGGGCCGCGCCGGATCCACCGGCCGCGCCGTTTCGCTGGTATGCGCGGACGAACACGAAAAGCTTGCCGCGATCGAAAAATTCATCAAGCAGCGGATTCCGCAGTCCATCATTCCCGGGTTCGAACCGGACGCTTCGGGCGTATCGGTGCTGATGCACACCGAACGCGAGCGGCCGGAACGCCGGCACGAGCGCGGTAACAGCAGTCTGACTCGCGGCGGCGCACGCCCGCATGCGGCCAAAGCGCCGGTCAAGCCGGCCGACACGATTTTTTCGGCACCTTACGTGCCGAGCAGCGCTGCACCCCCTGCAGCCGAACCGGTCCGGACAGGACCGCAAAAACCGGGACGCCAGGTGGCCGCGCTGTTGGGCGGACTGCGCAAGACCGGTTAAAAGAACGCCGGACCACCCTGGTCCAAGGGCGGATCTTCAGCTGAAGCTGTGCTCGGGCCCCGGATAAGAACCGTCCTTCACTGCGCGCACATAGTGTTCGAGCGCCTGCTGGATGCTCGTTGCGCCGTCCATGAAGTTCCTCACGAACTTCGCCTTCTTGCCCGGGAAAATGCCCAACAGGTCGTAAAGAACCAGCACCTGCCCTGAGCAGTCGCGCCCCGCGCCTATGCCTATGGTCGGGATGGACAGGCTGGCCGTGACCTCGGCCGCGAGTTTGGCCGGAATCGCTTCGAGCACGATCATGCCGGCGCCCGCTCCCTCGAGTGCGAGCGCGTCCTCGAGCAACTGCTTGGCCGCATCGGCGGTCTTGCCCTGGACCCGGAATCCGCCCAGCTGATGCACCGACTGCGGCGTGAGGCCGAGATGGGCGCACACGGGAATGCCGCGTTTGACCAGGAATTCCGCAGTCGGGGCGAAGGTCGCGCCGCCCTCGATCTTGACCATGTGCGCGCCGGCCGACATGAGTTCGGCGCCGCTGCGGAAAGCCTGCTCGGCGCTTTCCTGATAGCTGCCGAACGGCAGGTCTCCGATCAGAAACGCGCGCCTTGCGCCGCGTGCGACGCAGCTGACGTGGTAGGCCATGTCAGCGAGCGTGACCGGCAGCGTCGTGTCGTGCCCCTGCAGCACGTTGCCGAGCGAATCGCCGATCAGGATGCTGTCGATGCAGGCGTTCTCCAGCAGCGCGGCGAAGCTCGCGTCGTATGCGGTGAGCATCGCGATCTTGCTGCCGTCGCGCTTCAGCTTGTGCAGATCGGTGAGGGTGATGCGACTTGTGCTCATGGCGGGCCGTCCCGGATGCGTGAATTCAGATGAATCCGCTATCTTACCGCCTTCGGCGTGGCTGTCTTAGGGGCCATTTTAAAAATTGCCGCAATGGCCCCTGCCTTAGGTGAGCATGAGGTGATGCGCCCCTAAGGCAGTCCCCGCAGGGGATATCCCCTCATCTTGCAATAAGCTCTTAGAATACGCGCTCAGCATGGCTCAGGGCATGGACTATGAATCTGGATAGAGTCACATCGGGCCGCGACGTTCCCAACGACGTCAACGTGATCATCGAAATTCCGATGAACGCCGACCCGATCAAGTATGAGGTGGACAAGGAGACCGGCGCGGTATTCGTCGACCGCTTCATGTCCACCGCCATGCACTACCCCTGCAACTACGGCTACATCCCGCACACCATTTCGGATGACGGCGATCCGGTGGACGTACTGGTGCTGAGCCCCGTTCCCATCATCACCGGCGTGGTGGTGCGCTGCCGGCCGATAGGCATGCTGAAGATGGAGGACGAGGCGGGCGGGGACGCCAAGTTGCTGGCGGTGCCGGTGGACAAACTCTCCAGCCTCTATCGCGCGATCAAGTCGCCGCGCGACCTGCCCGAACTGGCGACCTCGCAGATCTCGCATTTCTTCCAGCACTACAAGGATCTCGAGCCCGGAAAATGGGTGAAGGTGGAGGGCTGGGTCGGCCCGGAAGAGGCGAAGAGGGAGATCCTCGCCGGTGTGGAGCGTTTCAAAAAGGCGAAGAAGAAACCGAAGTTCTAGACCTTATTGGAAACGAGGGGACATCTCCCCCCGTGCTCCCCGATATGAGAGGCCATTTCGGTAAATCTGAAATGGCCTCTCAGTCTAGGTCGCTTCCTTGTAGGGCGAGTGCTCGTTTAGTTCGTCGACATAGCGTGCGATGCCCTGGTGTTCGCGCTCGAGAAAACGCTCCACCGCGTCTGAAAACTCGGGGTGTGCGAGCCAGTGCGCCGACAGCGTTTTCACCGGCAGGAAACCGCGCGCGAGCTTGTGTTCGCCCTGCGCGCCGCCTTCGAATACCCTGATTCCTTCCTCAATGCAGAATTCCAGCGCCTGGTAGTAGCAGGTCTCGAAATGCAGGCAAGGCAGGTACTCTAGGGCCCCCCAATAACGGCCGTACAGCGTTTCCTGCGAATACAGGTTGAGCGCGCTGGCGATGGGCCGACCCTCGCGCTCGGCCACGATGAGCAGCACGTGCTGCGGCATGGTTTGTCCCAGGCGCCGAAAGAATTCAAGATTGAGGTAGGGCGTGGAGCGGTGTTCGAGGTAGGTGCGGTTGTAGCAACCGGCGAAGAAAGCCCAGTCGTCCTCTTTGATTTCGCCGCCGCGCAGGCGGCGAAAACTGACGCCGGCGTCGCGCACCCGGCGCCGCTCCTGATTGATCTTCTTGCGCTTGTCGCGCGACAGCTGCGCGAGAAATTCTTCGAACGAACCATAGCCCGGATTGGCCCAGTGAAACTGCACGCCGGAGCGCAGCATCATTCCGGCCGATCGCATCAGTTCTGCTTCCGCGGGCTGAGGAAACAGGACATGCAGCGACGAAGTGTTCTGCGCCAGGGCGAGGGCCGCCTGGATAAGCGCGGAACGCTCGGCGTCGGTCGCGGCCAGCAGCCTCGGCCCCGACACCGGCGAAAACGGAATGGCGGCAAGCAGTTTGGGGTAATAGCCGAGGCCGTGGCGTTGGTAGGCGTCGGCCCAGGCCCAGTCGAACACGTATTCGCCATAGGAGTGCGACTTGACATAGAGCGGCATCGCCGCCCTGAGCCGGGGCGGCGGCCCGTCTTCGCCTTTCGCCGCTGCACCATCCCACAGCGTGAGAAATTGCGGCAGCCAGCCGCTGTCGGCGCTGGCGCAGCCCGTCTGATGCAGGGCATGAAAGAACTCGTGCGACAGCATCGGGTGGCCGCCTGCGAGACGGTTCCAGTCTGCGGGTTCCACCTCCGACAGATCGTTGAGCACGCGTGCGCGAAATTCCGGCAATTTCTGGACCTCGGGGATCTGGAAAAGAAAAATGGTGTGAACAATCGACTGCTGCTGCGCGCGCGAATCCGGCGTGATTATTGGCGATGGGCCGCTTCGCCGCAAGCGGTATAATTCTCCGATGAGCAATGTGGTCAAAATCGCCGTTGCGCAAATCAACTGCGTGCTCGGCGACCTTTCCGGCAACGCCGCCAAGATCCTGGATTGCGCGACGCGCGCCAAGGCGGCGGGTGCGCATGTGCTGCTCACGCCCGAATTGTCCCTGTGCGGATATCCGCCCGAAGACCTGTTGCTGCGCGACGGTTTCTTCCGCGACTGCGCGGCCGCCCTGGAAGAACTGTCGGCGGCGGTGCATGGAATCAGGGTGATCGTCGGCCACCCGCAACTGGCCGGCGGTCGGCGCTATAACGCGGCGTCGGTATTGCAGGACGGCCGCATAGCGGCGACGTATCACAAGCGCAATCTGCCCAATTACACGGTGTTCGACGAGGACCGCTATTTCGAGCCCGGCAGCGAGCCGGTGGTGTTCGAGGTCAACGGCGTGCGCCTGGGAATCAACATCTGCGAGGACCTCTGGGGCGAGCAGGGCCCGGTCGAAGCCGGCACCAGCGCGGCACAGCGCGGCGCCGCGGCCGGCGGCCACAGCAAAGTGTGGCGCGCAGATGCGCCGCGTCTCGCGCGTGCCGCGGGAGCGCAGGTTCTGCTGGTGCTGAACGCATCGCCCTACCACACCCGCCAGCACGAGTCGCGCCTGGCGGTGGCGCACAATCGCGCGACGGAGAACGGCCTGGCGATCGTGTACGCCAACATGGTCGGCGGCCAGGACGAACTCGTGTTCGACGGCGCCTCTTTCGCGCTCGATGCGCGCGGCGAGACTACGCATCAATTGCCGTTCTTCGAGGAGGCGCTCGACTACGTCGAACTCGTCGAGGGTGTGCCGCAGCCAGGCGGCCGCGCCGGGGCATTGTCGCTGGAAGCCGGCGTCTATCGAGCGCTCTGCCTTGGCGTGCGCGATTATCTCGGCAAGAACGGGTTCCCCGGCGCGATTCTCGGCTTGTCGGGCGGCGTGGACTCGGCGCTGACGCTGGCGATCGCCTGCGACGCCCTCGGCGCCGACAAGGTGCGCGCCGTGATGATGCCCTCGCAATACACCGCCGACATCAGCTGGCTCGATTCGCGCGACATGGTCAAGCGCCTGGGCGTGCGCTATGACGAGATTCCGATCAGGCCGGTATTCGACTCCTTTCTGTCCGCGCTCGCGGGCGAGTTCAAGGGGCAGCCCGAAGACGCGACCGAAGAGAACCTGCAGGCGCGCATTCGCGGCACGCTGCTGATGGCCATGTCGAACAAGTTCGGCTCCATCGTGCTGACAACGGGCAACAAATCGGAAATGGCCGTGGGCTATTCGACACTGTACGGCGACATGGCGGGCGGCTTCGCCGTGATCAAGGACGTGGCCAAGACCCTGATCTATCGCATTTGCGAGTATCGCAACAGCCTGGGCGAAGTGATTCCGCGGCGCATCATCGAGCGTGCGCCCTCGGCGGAACTGCGCCCGGACCAGACCGATCAGGACAGCCTGCCGCCGTACTCGGTGCTCGACGCCATCATGTCCGCCTACATGGAGCGGAACCTGAGCCCGGCCGAGATCGTGGCGGGCGGCCAGCGCGCGGAGGACGTGGCGCGTGTGGTGGGTCTGATCAAGCGCAACGAATACAAGCGGCGCCAGGCCCCGGTCGGCATACGCATCACCCAGCGCGGCTTCGGCAAGGACTGGCGCTATCCGATCACCTCGCGTTACCGGGAGAAGCTGGAGGGGCGCTGAAGCCGGCGCCGCGGTCTTGCGCCGCAAGCATTCGGCTTTTTGTTGATATACTGCCTGCCAATTGCGACACGTGAGCCGCGATAAGAGAGACGACACCATGAAAAAAATCGACGCAGTGGTAAAGCCCTTCAAGCTCGACGAGGTGCGTGAAGCCCTGTCGGATATCGGGGTGAGCGGACTCACGGTGACGGAGGTCAAAGGTTTTGGCCGGCAGAAGGGCCATACGGAACTCTATCGCGGCGCCGAATACGTGGTCGATTTCCTGCCCAAGGTGAAAATCGAAATCGTCGTGGCCGACAATATCGTCGAGCAGGTGATAGAGGCCATCGTCAAGGCCGCGCGTACGGGCAAGATAGGCGACGGCAAGATTTTCGTCACCACGGTCGATCAGGTGGTGCGCATCCGCACCGGCGAGACCGACGAATCCGCGATCTAAGCCTTAAGCAACACCAGCAGCGCCCCGCTGCCGCCATCCACCGGCCGCGCCTGGCAGTAGGCCAAAACCTCCTCGCGCTGGACCAGCCAGTTTTTCACTTTCGTCTTCAGCACCGGCTCGCGGTTTTTTGAGCCCAGTCCCTTGCCGTGGATCACGCGTACGCAGCGTATGCCGCGCTTGATGCAGTTGGCGAGAAATCCGGCCAGCGCCTCCCGCGCCTCGTGCCGGTCGAGCCCGTGCAGATCGAGTTCGCGTTGAATCACCCAGGCGCCGCTGCGCAGCTTGCGCAGCACCTGGCGTGACAGTCCCGGTCGCAGGAAATTCGGCTCGTCGCCCGTGTCCAGCCAGTCTTCGGTCGTCCATTCGGCGCCGAGGCTTTCCCTCAGCGCTTCCTTGTCGTCCAGCAGCGACTGTACCGGCAGGGCCGGCGGGGGTGCTTTCTTGCGCAGTACCTTGCCGTGATGCGGCAGGGGTTCGGCGTCGCGAACGGCCTCCTGGAACAGTGATCGGTCGGCGTCCGTCAACGGGAGGCGCTTCACCTTGAATGCCGCGTTCCGCCTTATCCCAGATCGTCCAGGTAGCGCTCGGCATCCAGCGCCGCCATGCAGCCCGAACCGGCGCTGGTGATGGCCTGGCGGTAGACGTGGTCCTGCACGTCGCCCGCCGCGAATACACCGGGAACGCTCGTGGCGGTGGCGTTGCCTTCCTGGCCGCCGTGGGTGAGGATGTAGCCGCCCTTCATGTCCAGTTGGCCCTCGAAGATCTTCGTATTGGGCGTATGGCCGATGGCGATGAAGAGACCGTGCACCTCGAGGTCCTCCGTGCCGCCGCTTTTCACGTCCTTGACGCGAATGCCGGTGACGCCGGACTGGTCGCCCAGCACCTCGTCCAGCACGCTGTTCCACTTGATGCTGACGTTGCCGCCGCTCGCCTTGGTCAGAAGTTTGTCGATCATGATCTTCTCGGCGCGGAACTTGTCGCGGCGATGAACCACGCTGACATGGCGCGCGATGTTGGACAGGTACAGTGCTTCCTCCACCGCGGTGTTGCCTCCGCCTATCACCGCCACGTCCCGGTTCTTGTAGAAGAAACCGTCGCAGGTGGCGCAGGCCGAAACGCCTTTGCCCATGAACTTCGTCTCGGATTCCATCCCCAGATAACGGGCCGAGGCGCCGGTCGCGATGATGAGCGCATCGCAGGTATAGGTGCCGCTGTCGCCGTGCAGCGTGATCGGTTTCTTGTTCAACTCGACCCGGCTGATCTGGTCGAACAGGATTTCGGTCTCGAAGCGCTCGGCGTGCTTCTGGAAGCGCGCCATGAGCTCCGGCCCTTGCACGCCGGCGAAATCGGCCGGCCAGTTGTCGACTTCCGTCGTGGTCATCAGTTGGCCCCCGGGGGCCAGGCCGGTGAGAAGCACGGGTTTGAGGTTGGCTCGGGCGGCGTAGACCGCGGCGGAATAGCCGGCGGGGCCGGAACCCAGAATGAGCAGACGCGAGTGTTTGATCATGTTGATTCGATTGAAGTTGAGTATAATTAAGCCGGATGGGGGAGCGGCTGGCCGGAATGCAAATCAAATTATACCGATCCACGCCGGTTGCGTTCGGAATTAAGAAGACTTCCGCTTCGATGCGGGAGTTCTTTTTGGTTCATGGCCGCCGTCCATTAAGCGCATTGCGCGGCGCTTTCGCGCGCAGTTTCAACATTTGAAGCAATAGGCAAAAAGGCGCCGGCAGTTTGATCAAATTCCGCGTAACTGCATGTGTCGCCGCGCTGCTATTTGCTTGGGGCGCGCAGTTCGCTCACGCACAGTCGCAGTCGCAACCACAGCCACAATCGTCTCCGGCACCAACGCCTGCGGGACCGCCCGCGGAACCCCGGTTCACCATCGAGAAATTCACCGTGCACGGTGCGACGCTGATCACGTCTTCCGGGCTGCAACTCATACTCGCTCCGTACGTCGGCAGGGGAAAAGATTTTTCAGACGTGCAAAAAGCCCTCGAAGCGCTGGAAAAGGCATATACCAGCAAGGGTTTCAGCGCGGTGCAGGTGATCCTGCCCGAGCAGCAGATCGACGACGGTGAAGTCGAATTCGACGTGATCGAAGCCAAGATCGGCAAGGTCGTGGTCGAAGGCAACAAGTATTTCGACGAAGCGAACATCCGCGCCAGCCTGCCGCAGGTGCAACCGGCGCAGCCGCCGAATATTCTAAGTATCTCCGACAACCTGCGCGTGGCCAACGAGAACCCGGCCAAGCAGACCACGGTGCTCCTGCGCAGCGGCACCGAGGAAGGGCAGGTCGACGCCGTTGTGCGCGTATCGGACGAGCGCTACAACAAAATCAGCATGACGCTGGACAACACCGGCACGCAGCAGACCGGGCTGTTCCGCCTCGGCGTCGGCTACCAGAATTCGAACGTGTGGAACCGCGATCACGTGCTCAACATGCAGTACGTGACGGCGCCCAACGACGACGACAGGACCAACCGGCTCACCCTGTACCCGAGCAAGCACGTGTTCATCTTCGGCGGGCAGTACCGCATTCCGCTCTACAAGCAGGGGGATTCCGTCGAGTTCTCGGGCGGCTATTCGAACGTCAACTCCGGCACCGTCGCAAACCTGTTCAGCATCAGCGGCAGCGGCAGCGTCTTCGGCGCGCGCTACAACCAGAACCTGAGAAAGGTCGGCGAGCTCGAGCACAAGCTGAGCTATGGCCTTGACTGGCGCGGCTACCAGAGCATCGTGAAGCAGGTGGACGTCGCCGGCGGCAGCCTGGTGCCGGACGTGACCGTGCACCCGGTCAGCGTGACCTATTCCGGCACCTATCGCAAAGGCGAGACCGACAGTACGTTCTACGCCTCCGTGAACCAGAACCTCGCCGGGGGCAACGACGCAGGAACCGGCGCGTTTCAGGGCAACTCTTTTATCACTCCGGTGAGGCCGGCGGCGCGCGCCGGCGCGAACCCGCGCTATTTCGCCACGCGCTGGGGGTTCAACCACAACCGCTCGCTGCCGCGCGACTGGCAGTTCCGCTTAGGCATGAGCGGGCAATGGACGCGCGACATGATGATTTCCGGCGAGCAGTTCGGCATCGGCGGCGCCGACTCGGTGCGCGGGTTCATGGAGCGCGAAATCGTCAACGACCACGGCTATCGCGGCACGACCGAGTTCTACACGCCCGACCTGGGCCAGTACGTCAAGGTCAGCGGCGCCAGGGTGCGCCTGGTGGGGTTCTACGATTGGGGCGCCGTGAGGCGCATACGTCCCGCCGTACTCGAAACGCATGGACAGCACGTCAGCAGCGTCGGCGTCGGCGTGCGCTTCTCCCGCGGCACCAATACCAGCCTCAGGCTGGACGTAGCTACGGTCACCGACAGCGGTGGATTGCAGAAGATCGGCGACGTCCGGGTGCACGCCAGTTTCGCCTACATCTTCTAGCGAGGCTATGGATGGCAGGCTGTCGAGAAGGTCGGGCAATCTCTGCCCAGCCGTCCTGCGCTAGTGCATGCTCCGAGCTACAACCGGCGGAAACCCGCCTTCTGCGGCCAGTTCAATAAAAATCAATAATTCCCCGGGTCGTGCCTCGCCGTCGCTTCGCGCATGCCGAAAGCGGATTAAAGCTATTTTTAGTACATGTAAATCAAACAGTTGGATTGTCTATCGGCCTTTTTCACTCGATTCCAGAGATTGTGTGAAATTATTCCTGTTTCAATTCCCCCGGAAACCTTAACCTGAGATCGGTAAATCGGGTTGAGCCAGGCCCCCGTTCGGCTGCGCTTGTTTCAGGAATAAATCAATTCCGCCAAGTATATAGCTGAGCCACATGTTAATATTAACTAGTGTTAAGAGTGGGGTCATAGTCGGCTTTGTTCGCCCTCCCGGGCTGGACTCAAAGCACTGAGGCTGGCCGTTGTATGTCGAATAAGCCCAGTGGGCGCGAGCGGAAGGGTAACGGATGAAAATAAAACGCGCGGTTACTTCCCTGGTTCGACGCAAAGCCCTGGTTGTCGCAGTGGCGTCCTGCTTCGCCGGTTACGCACAAGCCAATCCCACCGGCCCGGCCGTGATGAGCGGCGCAGCAACTTTCGCCTTAAGCGGCAAGACCCTCAGCGTCACCAACACCCCCGGCACCATCATCAACTGGCAGGGTTTCTCGGTCAAAGCCGACGAAGTCACCCGCTTCATCCAGCAAAACGCGCAGAGCGCTGTGCTGAATCGCGTCATCACCCAGGAACAGTCCGCGATCCTCGGACAACTGCTCTCGAACGGCCGCGTCTATCTCGTCAACCCCAACGGCATCACCATCGGCGCGAGCGCGCGCATCGACACCTCTGGCTTCGTCGCCTCCAGCCTCAACTTGAGCGACAAGGACGCGCTCGCCGGCAAGTTCAAGCTGCAGGACACCGGGACATCGGGCAAGGTCATCAACAACGGCACCATCACCACATCGACCGGCGGCTTCGTCTACCTCGTCGCGCCCGACGTCGAGAACAACGGCGTCATCATGAGCCCGAAGGGCGAGATCGTCCTCGCCGCGGGCAAGAGCGTGGAACTGGTCGATTCGCAAAAGCCCGAACTGCGCGTGCTGCTCACGGCGCCGGAGAACACCGCCGTCAACGTCGGCAAGATGATCGCCGAGGCCGGCACCATCGGCATCTTCGCCGGCGCGATCCGGCAGAGCGGCCTGATCTCCGCCAACAGCGCCGTTGTGGGCGAGAACGGCAAGATCATGCTGAAGGCGAAGAAGGACATCACGCTGGCCGCTGGCAGCAAGACCGAGGCCAGCGGGCCGCAGGGCGGGTCGGTCACGATTCAATCTGAATCAGGGACCACGATCGTCGCGGGTACGGTCGAGGCCAAAGCGACTTCTACGCCGACGATTTATCAGTTGAAGGAACCTGCAACTGCTCTAGTGTCAGTCGACTTGGCGCGTCCGCCGGAAGTTGTTCCGGTCACCGTCGATCTCAAGGCAAGCAATACCTTGACCATGGCGGGCAAGGGTGGATCGATCTCGATACTCGGCAATCTCGTCGGCCTGATAGATCAGGCGCTCGTCGATGCGTCGGGCGAGGCCGGCGGCGGGCAGATACTCGTCGGCGGCGACTTCCAGGGGAAGAATCCTGATGTGCAGAATGCGCAGCAGACTTACGTCGGCAAAGATGTTCAGCTGATAGCCGACGCGGTACTCAAGGGCGACGGCGGCAAGGTTGTCGTCTGGGCCGATAATGCCACGAACTTCGTGGGCAGCCTGTCGGCGCGCGGCGGCGAGCAAGGCGGCAATGGTGGTTTCGCGGAAGTGTCGGGTAAAGATTATCTCTATTTCGATCCGCGCGGCGCGCTGGATCTGCGCGCACCCAAAGGCATCACCGGCACCCTGTTGCTCGATCCGAACAACGTCAATATCGTCGATTCCACGCTCGAATCGCTCGGAGGCGGGACTTTTGGCGGCACGCCGAGCGTGTTCAGCAATGCCACTGCGACCAGTTCGACCCTCAGATGGTCCACCATCACCGGGCAACTCGGTACCGCCAACGTCATCATTACCACCAGCGGCACAGCCGCTCTCCCCGGAAACATCACGGTTTCGGACGGTTACCAATATACGTCGGCAAACAGCCTGACGCTGCTGGCTAACAATGACATTACGGTCACGGCGGCGGCTGATGTTTCCGGCACAAACAAGGCCGGCATCACCAACCTGGGTGCGGGCGGGATTTCGCTGCTGTCCGGATGGAATGGCGCCAGCACCAGTGCCCCGGTTCTCACCGGGGCCGGCACCGTCACCCTCTCGTCCAATGTCACCACGTCGGGCGGCGCGATCACGATCACCGGCGGTAGTGTGTCGGCTACCGGCGCGATCGCCAGCAACGGCAACAGTGCAGTCGCGGGTGGCGCTGTTACTATCAATGCCAATGGTACGGCCGCTGCCGGCAATGTGACGCTCGCTGCACTCAGCACCAACGGCACGGGCAGCGGCGGGGCGATCAGCATTTCCGGGAATAACGCCGTCACCCTCAATGGTGCGATCAATGCCGGTGATTCCACCGTCCTGATCAAGGCCAACCAGGATGGCACCGGCAGCCAGGGTTTGACCATGGCTTCCGGCTCCTCGATCACGACCGCCAACATCGGCACCGGCGCTTCCGCCGCGGTCATGCTCTATTCCAACAATGGGGCAGGCTCAGGCGTTGGCACCGGCGACATCACCGTACGCGACATCGCCACCGGCAGTGGTGGCGAAATCCAGATCATTTCACGGTTCGGCGCAGCCACCGATCAAGAGGTCCACGGTAATATTTTGTACGGTGGTTCTGGTACCCTCGTCACTGGGCCCACTGGTACGGTCAACCTGATCACCGGCGCCGGCAAGGCGGGCGACCCGACCGGGGGAGCCGGTTCGGCGATTGCAACCAACGCCGGAAAATTGAGTATAGGTGCGTCTCAGTTCAACGTCGCCAATGCGATCGCGCTGACCGATCTCAGCACTGCGATTCCGATCACCGGCTCTGCCATCGCCGCCAGCAATCGGATCATCACCGCCCCCAATCTTACATACACGTCCTCGTCTACCGCCAGCGCACACACCCTGACTGCAATGAAAGTGTCCAGCGGCAACCTCAACGCCGGGTTTGGCGCTTACTATGGCGCGCTGACCATCGATGACGGCGCCGTGTCGCTGGGCAGCGGCAATTTCGCGGTCAGCGGGAATGGTGCGATCACGCGCGGCACTGGGACAAACCCGGTTATCACCACCACGGGTGTGGTAACTCTTAACACCAGTGGTGGAATTGGTTCGCTGGCGACGCCACTTACGATCAACGCCGGTTCGTTCAACGCGCAGGTTTCGGGCGGCGTATTCGTCAACCACACGGGCACCGGCACGCTCAACCTGGTCGACTACAACAGTGGCGGGTTCTACAGCGGTGGCAACGAGATCAATATCGCCGCCGCCGGGCCGGTCGCAATCCAGGTCAACCCGAACGCAGGAAGCGGGGCCCTCAATATCAGCGCTGTGGGTGCAATCACGCAATCGGCGGCGATTGTGAACTCCGGTACTGCCACCTTCACGGCGGGTGCGGCCAACGACATTACCTTAACCAATGTCGCAAACAACTTCGGCACTGTCGCTGTTACCAGCGGCAAGAATGTTTCCATCACCGATACCAACGCACTGGTGTTGGGGGCGTCGACGATATCTGGGGATTTCGCTGTATCTGCAGGGGGCAGCATCACCACCAGCGGCGCGCTCGCGCTAAACGGCGTGAGCAGCACGATTGCGGCAACTGGCAGCGCCTCCGACATCACGATTTCCAATGCCATCACCCACAGCAATGCATCTGCCTCGACGCTGACCTTGCAGGCCGACCGCGATGTAATCTTCGGCGGAAGCGGCAGCGCGGTTTCCTCCTTAGGCGCTCTCGGCGTGACACTCAATTCCGATCGCACTCCGGACGGTGCTGGCGCGATCGTTCTCAATTCAGGCTCTTCCATCACCAGCAACGGTGGCGATGTCGTATTGGGTGGCGGGGCGAATCCGCTGACGGTGGCGGCGCAGGGCACGGCGGCGAATCCTAACGGCGTACTGATCGACGGCGCGTTGGTGAGTTCGGGCGCTGGCAAGATTACGATTACCGGGCAGCAATACCTGGGCGGCACTGCAATTGCGGGAGGTGTGACGATACAACGCAGTAGCGGCGGCGCGCCCGCGATGGTGCAGAGCACGACAGGCGACATCGTCATTTCCGGGACCGGCGGAACGGCGAGCAGTCCCGGTGGAAACAACGGCGTATATCTCTGGGGCCACAGTGCGGGGGCAGGCTTGGCGGGTGTGCATACCAGCGACGGCAACATCACGATTGGCGGATCAGTCAATCCGGCCGGGAATGGTTACGGAGTTTGGTTGCGGGACGGGGCCAAGGTAGATACCAGCGGCGCGGGCAACATCGCGATCACTGGCTCGGGCGGCGCGTTGGGATCTAACGATATCGGGGTGATCGTCAGCGGTTCGTCCGGCACGACTGCTCCGTCAAGTGTAGAGGCGACCGGCAGCGGAAATATCACCATTACCGGCACGGGAGGTGGCATCCCTACTGGGTCAGGTAGCTACGGGTTCAACATAGGCAACGCGATTTCCAAGATCGACACCTCGGCAGGCACGGGTTCGATCACTATCACGGCCACGGGTGGCAGCGGTAGCGGCGGGAACAACGCAGGCATCCGGGTTCAGGGTGCGAAGATCAGCACGAGTTCCGGAAACGTCGGAATTACCGCTACGAGTATTGGAAGCGGGGCCGGCAGCGACGGTGTTCAGTTGGGCGAAGAGGGGTCCACGAGCAGCGGTGGGGTTATCGAGGCTACCGGGTCTGGAAATATCACCATAGCCGCGACCGCAGGCAGCGGCGGAATCGGCATTAACTCTGATGTCACGGCCAACACGAACCGCATCGGTTCCGGGACGATGACAGGCGCCATCACGCTGAACGCGGACAGCTTCGGCATTACCACCCATACGAACATCTTCACCGGCGCCAGCGGCAAAGTCACCGTTGCACCCAAGACCGCGGCAACCGCCATACAGGTGGGCAATACCGCGACCAATCGCATCGACTTCGGGTCGAACAGTTTCCTTACCACCAACATCCTGACCGGGACGCTGCAGGTCGGGGATGCCAACGCCGGCGCTATCACCGTCGCCGGCGCCTTTAATCCGGGTCACAGCATCGTTTCTTTGGTTTCCGGCGGGGCCATTGACGACATCGGTTCCAAAGTCATCACCGCGGCGACCGGTGTGCGACTGGTCGGTACTTCGATCGGGGCGACAAGCGGAATCGATACAAATACGGCTACTTTAGCCGCGTCCGCATCGGGCGCGGGCGGGGCGCTAAAGGTCATCAATGCGGGTGCGCTCAATATTGCTTCGGTTGACGGGACCAGCGGGATCACCACCAACGGTGGTGCAGTGACCCTAACGGCCGGTGGCGCACTGGCGCTGGCCTCGAACAACGTGAGCGGCGCGGGCGTGACCTTGAATGGCGCGGGGGTGACGAGCACTGGTGGCATCGTTGACGGCGGCGCGGGCGACGTTCTGGTGAACGGTGGTGGCGGGGCGATCAACCTGGCGGGTGCACTGAACACCACCAGTGCCACAGCGACGGCGGTGACGGTGCGCAACGCGACGACGGTGGCGCTGGGGAACATCAACACCGGCCCTGCCGGTGTGACCGGCACGACCGTGCTGGGCGTAGGCAACGACATCACGGGAGCGGTGACGCAGACCGGGGTGATCCACACTGGCACGCTGACGGGCAGCACGGGAGCACTGAGCGGCGTCACACTGGACAGCCCCAACGTACTGACGAACCTGGGTGCGTTTGCTGCGGGAGCAGGACTGACGGTCAATGACAGCACGCTGGGTCTGAACGTAACGGGCGCGGTGAACGGTGGCACGGGGCTGGCTTCGATCGCGACAACGGGCGGCGCACTGGCGGTGACCACGGGCAGCGTGAGCGGCACGGGCGTGACGCTGGCGAGCACGAACAATGATGTAACGCTAAACGGTGCGGTGAACGGTGGCGCGGGCACGGTGACGCTGACCGCTGGCGGGCTGATCAGCCAGACGGCGACGGGCACCATCAATGCGGGCACTCTGACGGGCAGCGCTGGCACGACGGCAACGCTGGGTCAAGGCAACACGATTGCGAACCTGGGTGCGTTTGCTGCGGGAGCAGGACGACGGGCGGCTTGAACGTGACGGGCGCGGTGGCTGGAGGCACAGGCCTGGCCTCGATCACGACGACCGGTGGCGCCCTGGCGGTGACCACGGGGAGCGTGAGCGGCACGGGTGTGACCTTGGTGACGACGGGTCTGAACGACATCACGCTGGCGGGGAACGTGAACGGTAATGCGGGCACGGTGACCTTAACCTCGGGTCAGGCGATCAGCCAGAGCGCCGGGGTATTGAACACGACGGGGACGCTGACGGGCTCGGCGACGACGACGGCCTCGCTGAACCAGCTAAACACGATTGCGAACCTGGGTGCGTTCAGCGCGAACGGGTTGACGGTGAACGACACGACGAGCGGGTTGAACGTGACGGGCGTGGTGTCTGGAGGCACAGGCCTGGCCTCGATCACGACGACCGGTGGCGCCCTGGCGGTGACGGGCACGGGCAGCGTGAGCGGCACGGGCGTGACGCTGGCGACGACGAGCGGTGACGTCGCGCTCAACGGGGCGGTGAACGGCAACGCGGGAACGGTG
>JAPLRD010000191.1:13695-18439 GCA_026399375.1 Pseudomonadota bacterium | reverse complement strand
TGCGCCGCGAAATACCGATGGCATCGGCGGCGCGCTCCTGGGTAAGATCGTTGCGCAGCATCCATTCGATCATGCGCTCATGACCGATGCCGCCAGATTGCTCGGCTTCCAGATTGCGCAGGTTGTCCGCACCCAGATCCAGTTCATCATCGATAAACACCACCGATGCACCGTGTTCGCCGACGCGCGCCTTGGAAAACAGCTTCGGATCGGCAAGCCGCGCCAGGGCTTTGGTGTTCTTGATCCAGTCGCGCAGACTGATGGTGGCCGCGTGCTGATCGCCGAAGACCACATGCAACACCTGATCGGGCAGGGCGGTGACATGGGTGATGCGAAGGGGGTCGTTGGTCATTGCTGTAACTCCTCAAATTGGGCTATCAGTTCGCTGGTTCGCTCAGCTATCCATTCCAGCGCAGGAGCCATCTCGCTGGATCGTACTGGCTGGCGTGAGATCGTGCGCAGATTGTCCAGATACACCAGCACGTCGCGTCCATCGGTGAACAGCACATGCACGTGCGCCGGGCGATGGTCGCGGGTGCGCATTTCAATCTTGCAATTCGGTAGGCGGTGTACAGCTAGGCACGACTGTATGATTGTGCAACCATTGCACACTGTCAAGCGAGTTAATGCGTGCGAATAGAAAATATATGGCAACGCTCGCCGATCTTCTCAGTGCGAACACGAGGCCCTGCGCGCCGCGCAGGCGAAGCAGGATTTCGAAGCGGTGCTCGCGCAGAGTAAGCGTCATCCCGGCACCGTCCGGATGGGCTGCAGGAGGACAACTATGCTTATTCGATTCTGACAGGATCAACGCAGGGATGGAAGGCACGCACGCGGTTCGAAGAAGGCATCGCGGCTGCGTACAAGGACTTTCTTGGTCGCTATCCTTAAGTATTTACTTCAATCCAGACGGTCATTCCGAGGGCGTTTGGCCCGAGGAGTCTGCTTCTTGCATGAAGCAAAAAGCAGATTCCTCGCTGCGCTCGGAATGACAATCCTTCTTGCAATTCTTGCAATTCTTGCATTCCGAGATGCGCACTAAGCTCCCGGCGCACTCTCCTGCAATTCGATCCGTCGCTGCCGTTCCGACAGTTGCTGATGCGTGGCGATGTAGATGCCGCTCGCCATGATCACGGCGATGCCGATCAGCGACCAGTGGTCGGGAAAGTCGCCGAACACCACGTAACCCGCCACCAGAACCCAGACCAACTGCGTATAGCTGAACGGTGCCAGGGTGGAGACCGACGCCTGGTCGTAGGCGCGGATCAGGATCAGGTGGCTCAATCCGCCGATGAAGCCGATCGCCGGCAATAGCAGCGCGTGTGCGATGCTGGTCGGCGTGGTCCACTGGAACGGCAGCACCGCCGCCAGCATCACCGTGCCGACCAGCCCTGAGTAAAAGAGCGAGGTGTAGGGGTTGTCCACGCCGGCAAGCTTGCGCGTGAGTATTTGATAGGCGGCGAAGGACGCGGCGGTGGCGAGCGGCAGCACCGCCACCCAGGTGAACACGCCGCTTCCCGGCCGGATAATGATCAGCACGCCGGCGAAACCCGCGGCCACCGCCACCCAGCGCGCCGGCTCGACTTTTTCCTTCAGCAGGACGACCGCGAGCAGCGTCACCAGCATGGGCGCGATGAACGAAATGGACGAGGCTTCCGCCATGGGCATGAATTTCAGCGCGCTGAAGAACAGCATGCTCGAGGCGGCGAGCAGCATGCCGCGCACGATTTGAAGGCCGAGGTGCCGGGTGCGCACCAGGTCGAGCTTCATGCGCGGACCGAGAATGGCGATCACGAACAGGAGGTGGAAGGCGTAGCGCGCCCAGACGATGCCCGGCACCGGATAGTAGCGCGACAGGTACTTGGCGATGGAATCCATGGCGGTGAACATGGCCACCGACGTCATGATCATCAGGATGCCGCGCAGAGGGTGCGGTCGCGCGGGAGAGGCCGCGCTCATTACTGCAGGGCCAAGGATATTGTTTTTATCACAGCGGGCGAATTATAACGGCGCGGGAGCGCTGTTGCCCGCGAAAGATCCAAGCCCGGACGTCGTTGTGGGGGCAAGACTGCTTGCGAATCCCATTCTTTGCGGCGCAAGCGCTCCGCTACGCCGAACGCCGCAGATCAAGCGCCGGGCGCGCTTTCCTGCATCTCCGTGCGCTGTTGCGACTCGCTCAAGCGCTGATGCGTGGCAATGTAAATGCCGCTAGACACGATGACGCCGATGCCGATCAGCGACCAGTGGTCGGGAAAATCGCCGAACACCAGATAGCCGCTCAGCATGACCCAGATCAGCTGCGTATAGCTGAAGGGCGCGAGCCGGGACGCCGGCGCGTAGTCATAGGCCTTGATCAGGATCAGGTGGCTCAGGCCGCCGATGAGGCCGATGGCGACCAGGAGAAGCGCGTGATTCATGCTTTGCGGCATGACCCAGACCCAAGGCAGCATTAGCGACATCATCACGCTACCGACGAGGCCGGCGTAGAAGATCGAGGTATAGGGGCTTTCCAGATTGGCGAGCTTGCGCGTCAGGATCTGGTAACTCGCGAAACAGGCGGCGCTGCCCAGCGGCAGGGCCGAAGCCCAGGTGAACACGCCGCTGCCCGGCCGGATGATGATGAGCACGCCCGCGAATCCGCCGGCCACCGCCAGCCAGCGCGCGAATTCCACCTTTTCCTTTAGCACGAACGCCGCCAGCAAGGTGACGAGGACGGGTGCCATGAAGGTGATGGACGAGGTTTCGGCGAGCGGCAACTGCTTGATGCCGAAGACGAAGAACAGGGTCGAGCCTGCAAGCAGCAGGCCGCGCAGGAGTTGCGCGCGCAGCCGCCGGGTGCGCACCAGATCCAGGCCGAGGCGCGGCCCCAGCGCGACCACCACCAGCAGCAAATGAAAAGCGTAGCGCGCCCAGACGATGGCCGGCACCGGATAGAAGCGCGACAGGTACTTGGAGATCGAGTCCATGACGACGAACATCGCGACCGCCGTCATGACCAGCAGCGCGCCGCGCAGCGTGTTCGGTTGCGCGGTAGAACCCGCGCTCATCGAAATCGGGAGGGAATTTGAAATTGCACGACAGACGAATTATAGCCGCCTTCGTGGGAGCGAGCTTGCTCGCGAATAGTAGAAATCGCGAGCAAGCTCGCTCCCACAGGACCCTAAGATTTCTTTATCGGCAGCGCCCCGCGTCCGGCGAAACGCGCATCGGGCCCCAGCATTTCCTCGATGCGCAGGGCTTCGTTCCATTTCACCATGCGCTCGCTGCGCGCGAACGATCCGACTTTGAGTTGCCCCGCATTCCAGCCGGTGGCGAGGTGAACGATGCTCACGTCCTCGGTTTCGCCCGAGCGCGCGGAGACGATGCAACCCCAGCCCGCCGCCTTGGCCGCAACGAGCGCCGCACGCGTCTCGGTCACGGTTCCGCACTGGTTGGGTTTGAGCAAGACGGCGTTGCAGGCACGGTCGGCGATCGCCGACTTCACGCGTTCGGCGCTGGTGGTCAGATAATCGTCGCCGATGATCTGCACCTTGCCGCCCGCAGCGGCGGTGAAGCGCATCATGCCTTCGCGGTCGTCCTCGGCCAGCGGATCCTCTACCGAGACGATGGCATAGCGCTGCAGCCAGCCGAGCACCAGTTCGCACATGCCGTCGCTGTCCATGCTCTTGCCGTCCAGACCCAGCCGGTAGCGGCCGCCGGCGCCGAATTCGGACGCCGCGATGTCGAGTGAGATCGCCACTTCGTCGCCGGGCGTGAATCCGGCGCGCTCGATGGCCCGCGTCAGCGTCTCGATCGCTTCCTCGTTGCTCGCGAATTCCGGCCACCAGCCGCCTTCATCGGCGACGCCGTGGAGTTTGCCCGCGTCGCGCATGAGGTCGCCCGCGGCGTGATACACGCGCGCCGTTCGATGCGCCGGCCGGCGTGTGCGCCGCCGCCGAAAATCTGGATTTCCGGCAGCGGCAGACTGACCGTTTTTCCCTGCGCGAGATAGCGAAACAAGGGCAGGTCCTGCGACTGCGCCGCGGCGTGCAGCGCCGCCAGCGACACTGCGACCGCGGCATTCGCCCCCAGGCGCGCCTTGTTCGGCGTGCCGTCCAGTGCGATCAGCGCCGCGTCGATCCCCTCTTGCCCGGCGGCGTCCATGCCGGCCATCGCCTTGGCGATGGCGCCGTTGACGTTGGCGACTGCGGCATTGACCCCGAACCCGTCCGGGTCGCGCAGATCGATGGCCTCGCGCGAGCCGCGCGACGCTCCTGCAGGCGCGATCGCCCGGCCCCGGGCACCGCAGGCAAGGAGGATTTCCGCTTCGACCGTGGGCCGGCCGCGCGAGTCCCACACCCTGCGACCCATGGTTTTGACTATCGTCGTGTCGGTCATTCAAGTCGCCATCTAAAATTTGTTGTCATTCCGAGCGCAGCGAGGAATCTGCTTTTTGAATCAAACAAGAAGCAGATTCCTCGGCCTTTGGCCTCGGAATGACAATTCTTAGTATGGGCATTATGCATGCACTCTAAACCCTTTGAAGTTCGGAGTTCCATGCATCGCGTATCGCCGCGAGCTGGTCTGCGGGATGCAGCAGGAAACGCCGCGCCACACGGCGCACGCGTTCCTTGTCGTTTTCATCCGTGACGTACTCAGCCGGCGATTTTCCGTCGACGCGGCCGAGGAGCAGTCCGGGCAGGAGATGCGCCACGCGCGCTTCGATCCTCGCAGGCGGTTCCCAGTTCACGCCGGCAAGGTAGGC
>JAPLRD010000191.1:0-13689 GCA_026399375.1 Pseudomonadota bacterium | reverse complement strand
GGTAGGCCGAGGCGAGCGCATCGTAGCAGGCCAGATAGCGCTCGCGCCACTGCGGCCGCCACAGACATTTCAGCAGCATGTGATTGAGGCAGAAGGCGAGATCGAAGGCCGGATCGCCGTACCAGGCGCACTCGGCATCGAGCAGGATGGGGTCTTGCGCCGCGATCAGAATATTCTTCGGGCTGAGGTCGCCGTGAACCAGCGCCAGCTTGTTGCTCGCCGTGGTCGCGACAAGGTAATTCAGGCGCGCGGCACAGTCGGGGTGGCGCTCCGCAGTCGCTAGCAGATAGGGCTCGAGCCGGATCGGGTGAAAAATATGGTCGTTGGCAAAACGCTGCGCGAGGTCTTCGCGATGCGCGGTTCCTGCATGGATTGCAGCGATGCAGCGGGCCACGGCGGTTGCAGTCTCCGCATGGATGTTGCCGTCGCGCAACTCGCTTTTCCATACCGGGTGCCGGTCCGGTTCCAGGTATTCCATCGCGAAAGCGCCCGACTGCTCGTCCTCGGCCAGGATGCGCGGCACCGATTGCGGCGCGAGTTCGCCGGCGACGCGGAACCATTCCACTTCGGCGTGGTTGCGCTCGACCGGTGCGCGCCAGTCGGCGGCGACCTTGAGCTTGGCCAGGGCGCGCTTGAAACAAAAAGAAATGGCAGGTGAGCGTTCGGGAAGATCGATGCGCAGAATGTCGGAAGACACGCCCCCAGCCAGGGTTTCTGCGCTGAAGGCCTCACCCGGGCGCAGCAGTTGCATGCGCTCCAGTGCGGTTCTCAAGTCCTGATTTTCGTCAGACATCCCCCGAGGATATTTCAAATCGGGGAATTTGGGTGAGGATACTAATTCCCCACCCATTCCCCGGCGCTCACGCTGCCTCTAGTAAGAGGACGCCCAAATTGCGAAACAATCCGACGGGCAAGCTGCATGACTGACATGCCTATTTTGTGGGAGCGAGCTTGCTCGCGAATCGTGGAATTCGCGAGCAAGCTCGCTCCTACGCCTACAATGCAGACATGCTTCGAAATTAGCGCGTTCTTATACTAGGTATTATTTGCAGTGATCACGCCGTTGACGACTTTGATCCTGTCGCCCTGGCGCCAGGCCGGCGGGGTGTCCTGGGCGACGAGGCGGCTGGAACCGTCCTCGAAGCGGATCGCGATCTCGTAGCTTTTCACCTTCTTCACGTTCTTCTCGATCGCGTTGCCGGCGACGGCGCCGCCTATCGCGCCGAGCACGGTCATGACGTCCCGGCCGCGTCCGCCGCCGGTCTGGCGGCCGAGCACGCCGCCTGCGACCCCGCCTGCGACTGCGCCGACGCCGGAACCTGCGCCAGTCTTTTCGATTTCCCGCACCGATTCGATCACGCCGCAGTCATGGCAGACGGGCTTCGGCGGCTCGATTGCGGGCGCGGGCGTATATCCCGGAGGCGGACCATAGCCGGCTGGCGGCATGTTCTGCGCAACTTGTACCGGCGTTTCCGCCTTGGCCGCAACGGCAGGCGCTTCGGCAGGTTTCACGGCTTTCGCCACCGGTTTCGGCTGCCTGGTTACCGGCTTCGACTCTTTCACTACCGGCGCGGGCGCAGTCTCGGCAGGCGGCGTCACGGCCGCCGATTTCAACGGTTCCGCGGCTGGCGCCGACACCGGTACAACTGTCGTCTGACTATGGCTGGTCGGGATCAGGCCGGTGATGGCGCCTATGCCGGCCAGGCTGAACAGGGTGACGGATACTGCCGCGATGGCGGTCAGCGGGTGCATGCTTCTGGTCGTTGCGATTTCCATGATCGTCTCCGTTTGGTCGGATGCGCATCGGAAGCAGCGCATCTACGGAGCCCATGTTGCCAGCGAAGAAGCGGAACAATTGTGAGCAATTGTGACTATTTGTAACCGGCCTGTCTTTCGTTAGCAGCTCTCAAGAATTGTCATTCCGAGGCCGTGGGCCGATGAATCCTATGAAAAGCAGATTCCTCGCGAAGTTTATCCCCGGAGGGGGACTCGGAATGACAGCTTCTTTGGACAATTTTGGATCTCCGTTGGCCCCTACTCCGGCCGCATGTGCGGGAACAGGATCACGTCGCGGATGCTGGCGCTGTTGGTGAACAGCATGATCAGCCGGTCTATGCCTATCCCCTCCCCGGCGGTGGGCGGCAGGCCGTATTCGAGCGCGCGAATGTAATCGGCGTCGTAATACATCGCCTCTTCGTCGCCGGCTTCCTTCTGCTGCGCCTGCTCGGCGAAGCGCGCAGCCTGGTCTTCCGGATCGTTCAATTCGGAAAAACCGTTGGCCATTTCGCGCCCGGTGATATAGAGCTCGAAGCGGTCGGTGATGTCGGGATTGCTGTCGTTGCGGCGCGCCAGCGGCGATACCTCGGCCGGGTAGTCGACGATGAACGTCGGCTGGATCAGGCTGGTCTCGGTGGTTTCATCGAACAGCATCAATTGCAGCGAACCCAGTCCGTGCGCGCGCGACACGTCGACGCCTAGTTTTTTCAGCGCCCGCGTCAGGTATTCGCGGTCACCCAGTTCGCCTTCGCTGATATGCGGGTGGTATTTGCAGATCGCCTGCACCACGGTCAGGCGCTCGAACGGTTTGGCCAGGTCTATGGTGTGCTCGCCGTAGGTCAGGGTGGTGGTGCCCAGCACTTCCGTTGCCACCGTGCGCAGCATCTCTTCGGTGTAGTCCATGAGGTAGCGGTAGTCGCGATAGGCCTCGTAGAACTCGATCAAGGTGAATTCGGGGTTGTGCCGGGTGGAAATGCCCTCGTTCCTGAAATTGCGGTTGATCTCGAACACCTTCTCGTAGCCGCCCACGACCAGGCGCTTCAGGTACAGCTCGGGCGCGATGCGCAGGAACAGCTGCATGTCGAGGGCGTTGTGGTGTGTCTCGAACGGCTTTGCCGCGGCGCCGCCGGGAATCGGATGCATCATCGGCGTCTCGACTTCGAGGTAGCCCCTGCCCACCATAAAGCTGCGGATGGCCTGGATGACGCGGCTGCGCACGCTGAACACCTTGCGCGCCTCGGGGTTGGTGATCAGGTCGACGTAGCGCTGGCGATAGCGCTGTTCCTGGTCGGTGAGGCCGTGGAATTTCTCCGGCAACGGCCGCAGCGATTTGGTCAGCAGGCGCAATTTCGCCACGCGCACCGACAGTTCGCCGGTCTTGGTCTTGAACAGGGTGCCTTCGGCGGCGAGGATGTCGCCCAGGTCCCAGTGCTTGAACGCGTCGTGGACTTCCTGGCCGGCGACGTCGTTGGTGATGTAGAGCTGCATGCGGCCGCTCATGTCCTGGAGGCTGGCGAAGCTCGCCTTGCCCATCACGCGCTTGAGCAGCATGCGCCCGGCGACCGCCACGCGCACCGGCGCGCTGTCGAACTCTTCGTTGCTCCTGGCGCCGTGGGCCGCATGCAGGTCCGCCGCCAGGTCTTCGCGCTGGAAGTCGTTGGGGAAGGCATTGCCGAGCTTGCGCAACTCCGTGAGTTTCGCGCGCCGCTCGGCGCTGATCTGGTTTTCATCCAGCGGGGCCGGACTGGGTTGTTGCTCAGCCATTTACGACTTCCTTTCCTGTTTCACATCATCTCAAAGATGTCAATCCGAGCGCAGCGAGGAATCTGCTTTTCAGGCTGCGCCAACATTCACAAGAAAAACTGCAAAAGCAGATTCCTCGGTCTTGCGCCCTCGGAATGACAATATCCGAGGTGATCACGTTGAGCGTCGTTCCGAGCGCAGCGAGGAATCTGCTTTATACCATTCAGTGCTCAAATCTTCCCAAGTAGGATTTATCGTTTCAATCAAGGCAATCTTCTTTTTTCGACTCCAACTCTTGATCTGCTTTTTCCTGGTTATCGCGCTCAGAACGTCCGTCGTCTGCTCAAAATAAACCAGCCGGTCGATGTGGTACTGCTTGGCAAATCCGTCCACCAGTTTGGATTTGTGCTCGAACAATCGGCGTTCCAAATCATTTGTCACGCCTACGTATATGCGTCTGGATCTGCTGGACAGCATATAAACGAAGAAATTTCTTTCAGTCATGAGTCAAAAGCAGATTTCTCGCTGCGCTCGAAATGACATTTGCGTGGTTTGCTGTTCGGTCAAACTCCCTGCGTCAAGCTCGCCTCGATGAACATATCCAGGTCGCCGTCCAGTATGCGTTGCGTATCGCCGATCTCGACGCCGGTGCGCAGGTCCTTGATGCGCGACTGGTCGAGCACGTAGGAGCGGATCTGGTGGCCCCAGCCGACGTCGGTCTTGGAGTCCTCCAGCTTCTGCTGCTCGTCCTGGCGCTTGCGCAGTTCGCGTTCGTACAGGCGCGATTTCAGCATCGCCATGGCTTCGGCGCGGTTGCGGTGCTGCGAGCGGTCGTTCTGGCATTGCACCACGATATTCGTCGGCAGGTGGGTGATGCGCACCGCCGAGTCGGTCTTGTTGATGTGCTGCCCGCCCGCGCCCGAGGCGCGGTAGGTGTCGATGCGCAGGTCCGCCGGGTTGATCTCGACTTCGATGCTGTCGTCCACTTCCGGGTAGGCGAACACGCTTGCGAACGAGGTGTGGCGCCGGTTTCCCGAATCGAAGGGTGATTTGCGCACCAGGCGGTGGATGCCGGTTTCGGTGCGCAGGCGCCCGTAGGCGTACTCGCCCGTGACCTTGATGGTCGCGCTTTTCAGCCCGGCCACCTCGCCTTCGGATTCCTCCAGGATTTCGACCGCGAAACCGCTGCGCTCGCAGTACTTGAGGTACATGCGCTCCAGCATGGACGTCCAGTCCTGCGCTTCGGTGCCGCCGGCGCCGGACTGGATATCGACGAAACAGTTGTTGGGATCGAGTGGATTGGAAAACATGCGCCGGAACTCCATGGCCGCGATCAGCTTCTCCGCCGCGGCGATGTCACCGGCCAGGCTGACGAGCGTGGCGTCGTCGTTTTCGGCGCGCGCCATCTCGAACAGTTCGCCCGCGTCGCGCAGCTGGCCGTCGAGCAGCACCAGGTTGCCGACCGTGCCTTCCAGGGATTTCTTTTCGCGGCCGAGTTCCTGTGCGCGCTTCGCGTCGCTCCAGACGTTCGGGTCTTCGAGCTGCAGCCCGACTTCGATCAGCCGTTCCTGTTTGGTGTCGAAGTCAAAGATACCTCCGCATTTCCCTGGCGCGGGCGCCAAGGTCGGCGAGGCTGTTGGCAAGGGCGTTGATTTTTTCAGCTTCCATGATCGGCTTTTTTGTCGGAATTGTGCAATTATACTCTCGCCTACTTGCTTTCCCTTGGGGCGCGCAAGCGCTTTTCCGCCGCCGCAGCTTTTTTGGTGATGACCCAGAGCGAGCTTGCTCGCGATTGCGTCGGATATCGCGAGCAAGCTCGCTCCCACAAGGCGCTGAGACTATGATTAAATGTTCCGGAAGAATAAGGCTCAAGTACGCCACTCGGCCCATGTCCTCGCGCCGCAAATTTCTGCAACTGATCGCCGGAGTGCCTGCCATGGCTTTGATCCCCCCTGCGCGCGCGGCCGAAACGCCGCTCAAGCGTCCTATTCCGAAGACCGGCGAATTGCTGCATGCGATAGGCCTGGGCACCTGGCAGACCTTCGACGTCGGCGCCGATGCTGGCGGCCGGGCGGCGGCGCGCGAAGTGCTGGCGCGCTTCGCCAAGGCGGGCGGGCAGATGGTGGACAGTTCGCCCATGTACGGAAGTTCGGAATCGGTCGTAGGCGATCTCGTCGCCGAACTGGGCGCGGAAAAGCCCCTGTTCCTGGCGACCAAAGTCTGGACCACGGGGCGCGAGTCCGGCATACGGCAGATGGAAGAGTCGTTTCGCCGCATGCGTACGCTGACGTCCAACCATCGGGTCATGGACCTGATGCAGGTGCACAACCTCACCGACGTGAAGACGCAGCTGAAGACCCTGCGCGAATGGAAAGAGCAGGGCAGGATCCGCTACCTCGGCATCACCCACTATCACGAGGGCGCATTTGCGGAACTCGAGCGCCTGATCAAGTCCGAATCGCTCGACTTCGCCCAATTCAATTACAACGTGGCGACCACGGCTGCGGAAGAGCGCCTGCTGCCCCTGTGCGCCGAAACCCGTACCGCCGTCATCGTCAACCGCCCGTTCGAGGAAGGTGATCTGTTCAGGCGGGTGAAGGGCCGGGAATTGCCCAAGTGGGCGCAGGAATTCGATTGCAGCAGCTGGGCGCAGTTCTTCCTCAAGTTCATCCTTGCCCACCCTGCGGTGACCTGCGCCATTCCCGCCACGCGCAATCCGGATTACCTGGTGGACAACATGGGCGCGGCGCTGGGGCGGCTGCCGGACGCGGCCATGCGCCGGCGCATGGTGCAGCACATGCGCAGTTTGTAAGAGAAGGCCATCCGAGAATTGTCATTCCGAAGCCGAAGGCTGAGGAATCTGCTTTTTACTCAATCAAAAGCAGATTCCTCGCGAAGTTTATCCCCGGAGGGGGACTCGGAATGACAGGTTAGGGAACGCAGTAGGTGCCAAGAAGGCTTGGCTATGGTGGATAAGGGCGCTTACATTCGCCGCGCCGAAAACTCGTCCGCGATCTTGTCTTCGTAGTAACTGCTCGGCGAAGGCGCGTTCATGAACTGGCGGTGCACTTCCTGCGACACGCCGCTGTAGGCGAGCACCGTGCCGTCGCGCAGTTCGACTTCCAGCACCTGCGTTTTCGGGTCGTAGCCGATCGCTCGAACCTTATCGGACTTGACGCGTTTGCGTTCCATGATTCACTCCCTGTGCGCGGTCATGCGGCGTTTTCCCAATCCTCGACGATGAGTTGCACGCTCTGCACGCCATTGTACTCATTCACCGACAGGCGGTAGGCCGCCCGTATGGCCGCCCCGGCCGGTGCTAGCGAATTGAAGCGTATCGCCTCGTACGACTTGCCGTCCTTCTGCAGTCGCAGTTTCAGGTGCTTTTCGCCGACCACGCGCTGGCTGGTGACGGCGAAACGGTCGCAGAACAGCGGCTGCGGGAATCCCTGGCCCCACACCTCGCGCTCCAGCAAGCGTATGGTATCCAGGTTCATGTAGGCCGATTCCAGCGCGCCGTCGGTCTCGGTGCTGCGCTCGAGATCGGAAAGGGACAAGAGCGCGCGCACCGTGCTCTCGAACAGTTCGGTGAACTGCGCCAGGCCCTCGGTGCGTATGGTCAGCCCTGCGGCGGCGGCATGGCCGCCGAAGCGCAGTATCAGGCCGGGTGCGCGCTTGGCGACCAGATCGAGGGCGTCGCGCAGATGCAGTCCGGCGATCGAGCGACCCGATCCTTTCAATTCGCCCGGGTTGCCCGCAGCGAATGCGATGACCGGCCGGTGGCGCCGGTCCTTGATGCGCGCCGCGAGTATGCCCACCACGCCCTGGTGCCAGGACGGGTCGAACAGCGTCAGGCTGTAGGCAGTGTCTTCGCCTGCACTGGAGTCGGGCCCCAGGCCTTCGAGCATGGCCAGCGCCTGCTCCTGCATGCCGCCTTCGATTTCGCGCCGCTCGCGGTTCAGGCGGTCGAGGTCCTGCGCGATGTTGAGCGCGCGCGCCTGGTCGTCGGTGATGAGGCACTCGATCCCCAAGGCCATGTCGGCCAGGCGCCCGGCGGCATTCAACCGCGGGCCGGCGGCAAATCCCAGGTCGAAACAGGAGGCGCGCCGCGCCTCGCGTGCGGCCACGCGCAAGAGCGCAGCGATCCCGGCCTGCATCTTGCCTTCGCGGATGCGCTTCAGGCCCTGCGCCACCAGGATGCGGTTGTTGCGGTCCAACCGCACCACGTCGGCAACCGTGCCCAGGGCCACCAAATCGAGCAGGGTCGCCAGGTTGAATTCGGCCTGGTCCTTGAACCGGCCGCGCCGGCGCAATTCAGCCCGGAGCGTGAGCATGACGTAGAACATTACGCCCACGCCGGCGATGGCCTTGCTCGGAAAATCGCAGCCCGGCTGGTTGGGGTTGACGATGCAGCTAGCCGCAGGCAGCGCATCGCCGGGCAGATGGTGATCGGTGATCAGCGTGACGATGCCCAGTTCGTTCGCCCGCGCCACGCCCTCGTTGCTGGCGATGCCGTTGTCCACCGTGATCAGCAGGTCGGGGCGGGCAGCCTGGCGCGCGGCGAGATCGACGATCTCCGGCGTGAGCCCGTAGCCATATTCGAAGCGGTTGGGCACGAGGTAGGACACGTCGGCGCCGAATGCGCGAAGCGCGCGCACGCCGACGGCGCAGGCGGTGGCGCCGTCGCAATCGTAATCGGCGACGATCAGCAGGCGCTGTTTCTTCTCTATCGCATCGGCGAGCAGCGTCGCGGCGCGCTTGGCGTGCAACAGGCGCTCCGGCGGGATCAGGCCCGAGAATTCGCTCTCAACCTCGCTCTTGTCGACCACGCCGCGCGCGGCATAGAGCTGCGCCAGCACCGGATGCAGGCCCTGCTGCACCAGCATCTCGCGCGCGCGTTGCGGAATGGGACGGGTGAGGATGCGCTGGTTCATGGTTGCGGTACAAGAGTGTCATCCCGAGCGTAGCGAGGGGTCTGCTTCTTGTCAGCAAGACAAAAGCAGATCCCTCGGGCTTTGCCCTCGGGATGACATTGATTGGATTGTCTCAAGGCAGGTCCTTGGCGTAAGCGGCCAGCGGTTTGACCCGCCGCCAGAAGCGGCGCAGATCGCCGCGTGTGGCTTCTGCCGACAGCACGCCCTCCGGCCCCAGCGCATGCAGGCTCAACATGCCGATATGTCCCGTCCGGAGCGCTTCGAGCAGGGGCGCAAACCAGTCGTGTTCCAGCCGCAGCAGCGTTTCGCGCCAGCGGTGGGCGTCGTCATACTGCGCGGCGCTGCGCAGTTGGTCGAGAACGACGAGCATCACACCCTCGCCGGCGCTCGCGCGAAGCAGATCTTCGGCGTTCCCGGTCAAGCTGTGCGTCGCGATGCCAGCCGCCTGCGCCAGGCCGGAGGCGAAGGCGTCCCGCGACCAGAGCGCATCGAAGGGCGGCGACAACGCGTCCGCGAGCCTGCCGCCGCCCCAGAGCCAGATGCTGTTGATGGGCAGGGCGCCCGCGCTTTCCCGCGCTTCGTTGACCGCATGATCGTGAAACAGCATCTGCACGTCGTTCAGGCGCGCGCGCCACGCTTGCGCGTCGCGTCCCCGAGGCAGCAGTTGATCGATGTTCCTTCCCGTGCTTGCCGCGAGTTCCGTCGTTTCCAGCGCGGGCTTTGCCTCGGAACGCAGATACCACCGGTCCGGCCGCAGCGGACAGAACGTCAGGCCGTCCGCGGAAAAATGCGTGTTCAGGCTTGTTGCGAGGCTCTCGGCCTCCTGCTGCGAAATCGAGAACGAGCCGCTGTCGGCGAGTATCAGCCGGCCGCCTTCGAGTTGCAGGTGCACCGGGTCGGCGCGCAGCCAATGACGGCCGCCGGGTTCGCCGCCGTCGGCGATCAGACTATAGGGGGCGACCGGCCAATCGTCCTGCTTTTCGAGGCCGAATTGCCCGCACAGCCAGGTTTCCGCCGACGTCGTTCCGTCAGGTGCGCTATCCGCGCGCCGGCGCCGCCCTTTGGCCAGCAACCGTGCCAGCGCCGGCGTGGCAAGCTCGTTGTAGATGTCGCGCAATCCCCGTTCGGGCCAGAACAGGTCGGGGACGAACAGTTGGCAGTGCATGCCAAAGTTTATCACCCCTGCGTGCGGATACACCGGCCGGTACTGTGTCAAAATAGGCTACGCAGCGCGCTCACGGCAGATCGCGCCATCACGACCATGACCAAACTTCCCTACGAACTGTTCATCGGCCTGCGCTATACCCGCGCCAAGCGGCGCAATCATTTCATTTCCTTCATTTCGCTGACTTCGATGCTGGGGATCGCGCTCGGCGTGGCGGCGTTGATCACGGTGCTGTCGGTGATGAACGGCTTCCAGAACGAATTGCGCACGCGCATCCTCGGGGTGGCCTCGCACGTGCAGATCAGCGGGGCGGGCGACGTCCTGTCCGACTGGCAGGCGGTGGCCGGGCTCGCGACAACCGACCCGCGCGTGATCGCCGCGGCGCCCTATGTCAACGTTCAGGGCATGCTCACTTTCGACGGCGCGGTGCGCGGCTCGGTCATTCGAGGCATCCTTCCTGAACACGAGGACAGGGTGGCGGAAATAGGCCGGCACATGAAGGCCGGCGCGCTCCCGGCGCTAAAAGCCGGTGAATTCGGCATCGTGCTCGGCAGCGAACTTGCACGCGCCCTGGCCGCGGTCGAGGGCGACAAGATCACGCTGATCGCGCCGCAGGGCCAGGTGACGCCGGCCGGCATCGTGCCGCGGCTGAAGCAGTTCCGCGTGGTCGGAATATTCGAAATGGGCATGTTCGAATACGATTCCGGACTCGCGCTGATCCATCTGGAGGACGCGCAGAAGCTCTATCGCATGGAAGACCGGGTCTCCGGTGTGCGCCTGAAGCTGCACGACATGTTCCAGTCGCGCCAGGTGGCGACGGCGCTGCTGACCAAGCTGGGCGCCAATGCGTACATCAGCGACTGGACGCGCAGCCACGCCAATTTCTTCCGCGCGGTGCAGATGGAAAAGAACGTGATGTTCATCATCCTGCTGCTGATCGTGGCGGTGGCCGCGTTCAACATCGTCTCCACCCTGGTCATGGCGGTCACCGACAAGCAGCCCGACATCGCCATTCTTCGGACCCTGGGCGCGGCGCCCTCGGGCATCATGGCGGTGTTCATCGTGCAGGGCGCGCTGATCGGTATCATCGGCACGCTGATCGGCGTCGGCGGCGGCGTGTTGCTCGCGCTCAACATCGACGTGGTGGTGCCGTTCATCGAAGGACTGTTCGGCATGCACTTCCTCGCGAAAGACATCTATTACATCAGCGAAGTGCCCTCCGACCTGCAGGGCAGCGACGTGCTCACCATCGCGGTGGTGTCTTTCATACTCAGCCTGCTGGCCACGCTGTATCCGAGCTGGCGCGCGTCGCGCGTGAACCCGGCCGAGGCGCTGCGCTATGAGTGACATGGTCCTCGACTGCAGAAAGCTCGCCAAGATCTAC
This sequence comes from Pseudomonadota bacterium, assembly GCA_026399375.1. GTDB lineage: Bacteria > Pseudomonadota > Gammaproteobacteria > Burkholderiales > SG8-39 > 2-12-FULL-64-23. The sequence continues at coordinate 2,687 of JAPLRD010000191.1, read as the reverse complement.
CGCCAGGGCAGCGCCGAAGTGCGGGTGTTGTCCGGCGTCGATCTGGAAGTTCGCGCCGGCGAACTGGTGTCCATCGTCGGCGCTTCGGGTTCGGGCAAGAGCACGCTGCTGCACCTGCTCGGCGGGCTGGACAGCGCGACCTCGGGCGAAGTGAGCATTCTCGGCCGGCAGATGCACACGCTGTCCGAGGCGGCGCGCGGCCAGCTGCGCAACGAATCGCTCGGCTTCGTCTACCAGTTCCATCACCTGCTGATGGAATTCACCGCGCTCGAGAACGTGGCCATGCCGCTCCTGATCCGGCGCATGCCCGCGAGCGAGGCGCAGAGCCGCGCTGCGGCCATTCTGGAGGAAGTGGGGCTGGGCAGCCGTCTGACGCACACGCCGGCCGAACTCTCCGGCGGCGAGCGCCAGCGCGCGGCGCTGGCGCGGGCGCTGGTGACCCGGCCCGCGTGCGTGCTCGCGGATGAACCCACCGGCAATCTCGACCGCCACACCGCGGCGCAGGTGTTCGAAATGATGCTGGAACTCAACCGCAGCCGCGGCACCAGCTTTGTCATCGTCACCCACGACCCGGGCATCGCCGCGCGCACCCAGCGCGTGCTGCGCCTGCAGGACGGGGTGCTGAGTCCGGAGAGGGCGGCGCAAGATTGAATTGGTCGCTAGCGTGCTGACGGCGCACTCTCACCTATCGAATTGCGGCAGGTTTCGCCGAGAGTCCCACGCTTTCAATACGTCCTTGGCTTCGCGTGAGCTGCCGAAATCGAGGTCAAGCGCGCATGTCCGGTCCTAGCCAGATCCGACTATTCGCTTCAAATCGGGTGAATTTGGAGCGGCCCCTGTTCGTGTGACTGGTGGCAATCGATATAGAAGCGTCGTGACTTCACGGTCGATTGTCCCTTCGCGCCCGGTACCATCTTTGAATGATGATCCGTGTGCTTGTTATCCGATAATTCACCACGTGGCCGGTGTCGCAATTGGATACCGGCGTACTCCTGGAGCTGCGGTCGGCGTGCCGATCATTGGCATGGCCTGAATGGTGGCCAGCGATCTTTCCACGCGCTGCGCTACCTGCCGCGCAACGTTCTCGTCTTCGCGGGCGATGTATTCCAGGGATTCGAGATACGCGGCTCGCGCGCTACCTAGCCATTCAAGCGACTTGGCGGCGCGGCGCTGTGGCATGGCGGGCAATCACGGCGCGTGCCTCGTTGGACACATGGTGGTGCGGCACGGTACCCGACCTCGCCAATTCCACCTCGGCGCCGCGTGCCGCGGCCACGTCTTCTTCGCATAGTTCGAATCCGTCTCTGAGCACGAATCGCAGCATGGATTGAGGGGTGCGTCCGGCTTCGCGGGCGAGCTTCTCCAGGCGCCGCTGTTGCGCTTTGTTGAGTGCTGGCTGGTGCATGCGATGGACTCCTACAGTGACGAGCATTTCAATTGTAGCACCGGCCCGCATTGCGGCCTCAGCTACTCGGAAGGAAGTGCTGCGCAGCGCGCGTTGCTCGGAGATCAAGTAACGACGCCGCTTTCCACGCTGTTGCCTCTGAAATTTCAACTGCAGGGTAAAGTGGTCTGTAGTATGTCCGCAAATAAACTTCAGCCGCAGTGTGTCAGCCGCGCCTGAACAGCGCGAGAAACCCGCCGGCAAGCACGAACAGCGTGCCGAAGCCGCGGTTCATCCAGCGAATCTGAGCAGGTTCGCGCAGCAGGCGCAGCACGCGCGCCGCGAACAGCGCGTAGCCGCTCATCACGATGATGTCGACCGCGCAGAGCGTCGCCATGCAGACGAGGTACTGCGGCAGCGCCGGCGCATGCGGATCGATGAACTGCGGCAGCACCGCCAGCAGGAAAATGGTGGCTTTTGGATTGCTCGCGTTCACCAGAAAACCTTGCAGCGCCAACGCTCGAGCGCTGCCTGAAGATTGGCTCTGCGAGCCGATCTCCACCGGTTTTGCCGTGGCGCGGAACTGCTGCCAGCCGAGGTAGAAGAGGTAGGCCACGCCGAAGCCCTTGATCAGGTTGAAGGCCAGCGTCGAGGTGGCGAGCAGCGCGCCCAGACCGACGCCGACGACGACGAGTTGCAGCGCCAGGCCCAGTTGCATTCCGGCGATGTTGGCGAGCGAACGGCGCAGGCCGTAGCGCATGCCGCTCGCCATGCAGGAGATGGCGCCGGCGCCAGGCGAGAGGCTGATCAGGATTGCGGCGACGACAAACGCCAGCCAGATTTGCAGATTCATGCGATTGCCCGGCTATTCCGCCGCCTCCCTGCTCATGCCGCCGCCTCCACGCTGCTGTCTCGGTTCGACCGCGGTCGTTGTCGGCGTCCGGCGGCAATCGCGGCCGGTCGCATCCCCGGCAGGAGCCGGGGCCCCTGCTCCCTGCTCATGCCGCCGCCGCACCCAGGCTCTTTTCCAGCGACTTGCGCCCTGCGGGGGTGGTCATCACCACGAGGGTGTTGCCCGGATGAATGCCGAAGTCTTCCGCCGGGTTGAATTCCCATTGGTCTTTCGCGCGCACCGCCAGCAGGATGAAGTCGCGCCGGTTCAGTTTCAGCGCGCCTATCGTGGCGGTGGCGAACGTTTCGGGGAGATGCACTTCCTCCACCCGCAGCGCGTTGTCCGCGCGCAGCATCTCGTCGAGGAAGCTCACAACCTGCGGCCGGACCATGGAAGACACGATGCGCATGC
>JAPLRD010000177.1 GCA_026399375.1 Pseudomonadota bacterium | reverse complement strand
GTATTCGGTCAGCGATTCACCCTTGTAGGCGAACACCGGCGTACCGGCGACGGCGATGGCCGCGGCGGCGTGGTCCTGGGTGGAAAAGATGTTGCACGAGGCCCAGCGCACCTGCGCGCCCAGCGCCTGCAGGGTCTCGATCAGCACCGCAGTCTGGATGGTCATGTGCAGCGAACCGGTGATGCGCGCGCCCTTGAGCGGCTGTTTCGCGGCGTATTCCTCACGAATCGCCATCAGGCCCGGCATCTCGGTCTCGGCGATGCGGATTTCCTTGCGTCCCCAGTCGGCCAGCGACAGGTCGGCAACTTTGCAGTCGGTGAAGCTCTTGCTATTTGGTATGGCGCTCATCACGCGCTCCTTTCAGTAAAGAAAAAAGTTCGTGAGCGCCGTTGCAGGTTTGGACACCCCGAGCCTGGCGGATGGAGAATCCGTCGCAACGCTCCTCAGGGGACGCGCATTCTACCCCAAGTCGCCGGGTTTTGTCCCCCGAATTTGGTAAGAACCGTCAACCGCCCATGGTCTTGGGCAGCCACAGCGACAGCGCCGGAAAGGCGCACAGCAGCACCAGACGCACCAGGTCGACTGCGATGAAGGGAAAGGTGCCTCGGTAGATGCGCGCGAGCGATATGTCCGTCGCGATCGAGTTGATGACGAACACGTTCATGCCCACAGGCGGGCATATCATGCCGAAGGTCACGGCCATGACGATGATGACGCCGAACCAGACCGGGTCGAAACCGAGCTGCATCATCGCCGGAAACACGATGGGCACGGTGAGCAGGATCATCGCCAGTTCGTCCATCACGGCGCCTAGGATCAGATACCCCACCATAACGAGCGCCAGCACGCCGTAGGCGCCGACCGGCAGGTGCACCAGGAATTCGATCGCCTTCTGCGTGAACTGGGTGATGGTGAGGAAATAGCCGAACAGATAGGCGCCGAGCACGATGGTCATGATCGAGGCCGAGATGCGCAGCGAACCGATCAGCGTCTCCTTGATATGGCGCAGCTGCAGCTGCCCGCGCGCGAGGCCGATGACGAACGCGCCCACCGCGCCGACGCCGGCCGCTTCGGTTGCGGTGAAAATGCCCATGTACATGCCGCCAAGCACCACCAGGAACAGGAGCAGGGTCGCCCAGAGGTTTTTCAGCGACACAAGCCGCTCGCGCCAGCCGTACAAAGGCCCGCGCGGCATGGTCGCGGGCCGCCACCAGCCCATGAACACGATCACGAGCGAATAGAAGATCATGGCGATGACGCCGGGCACCACGCCGGCGAAAAACAGCTGCGTGATGTCGGTCTCGGTCATGATGCCGTAGAGCACGAAAATCACCGACGGCGGAATCATGATGCCGAGCGTGCCGCCGGCCGCGATCAGGCCCGCCGAGAGGCCCGGGTCGTAGCCGGCCTTGCGCATTTCGGGCAGTGCAACTTGTGTCATGGTGGCGGCGGTGGCCACGGACGAGCCGTTGATGGCGGCGAAGCCGCCGCAGGCGGTGATGGTCGCGAGCGCGAGCCCGCCGCGCTTGTGGCCTAGCCAGGCGATGCCGGCGGCGAACAATTCGCGGCTCATGCCGGCGCTGGCCGAGAACGCGCCCATCAGGACGAACATGGGGATGATGGACAGGTTGTAGTCGGTGAGCACCGACAGCGGCACCTGTCCCAGCAGCTTCAGCGCCGGGCCCGCACCCGAGAGCGCGGCGAAGCCGATCAGGCCCGACAGCCCCATCGCGACGCCGATGGGCACGCGCAGCGCCATGAACACGAACATCAGGACGAAACCCAACAGTGCGACCAGGTCCCTATCCATGCGTCGTTTCCGTGGCGTCGGCAGCCCGCGCTTCGCTGTCGGCGTACAAGCCGAGAATGCGCTTGGCGGCGAGGATCGCCGCCGCTACCGCCCCGGTGGCTGCGACAATGTAGAAATAGCGCAGCGGTATGCGCAGATCGCTGGTGGCTTCGGTGCCCATATTGCCCACCATGACCCAGATCATCCAGGCCATGGGCGCGAGCAGCGCGAGCGTCGTCGCCGTGGCGAACAGATCGATGCGGCGCTTCCACGCTCGGTTCGAATGCTCCCACAGGATGTCGACGCAGATGTGGCTGCCGCGATAGGTGGTCAGCGCAATGCCCCACAGAATCGCGATGGATTGGAACTGTTTGGAAAAGTCGAACCAGTCCGGAATCTGGGTATCGAACAGATAGCGGATGCAGACATTGGAAAAGGTCAGCGCCGCGACCAGCAGCAGAAAGAATGCCGCTACAGCTTCGGTGAAGGCGAGGATCTTGTCGAGCATGGGAGGCTTCCGGAGACTGCGCGCGGCGGCGAAAAACGGCCGGCCGGCCCGCTCCCGCCGCCGGGACGGGAGCGGGCCGGTTGCGGGATCAGTAAGCCGCGTTGTGCGTCTTGAGCGCCTTGCGGAAGGACTCGAGCGCTTCCTTGGCGTCGATGCCGGAATTGTTCGGCTTCTTCAGCCAGTCGGCGGTCATGGGTTCAGCGGCTTTGCGCCATGTGCTGAGCTGGGCATCTGTCAACTTGACGATGGTGTGCCCGGGCGTCTTCGATAGTTTGTCCAGACCCGAATCTTCGTCGTTGCCCCAGTCCGCACCGATCTTGGCCGCCCATTCGTTGTTGCAGTGGTCGTCGATCACTTTCTTCTGCGTGGCGGAGAGTTTCTGGTAGCTGTCCTTGTTCATGGTCCAGGCGAAGGTGGCGGCGTACAGTCTCATGTCGGCGTGGTACTTGATCACCTTGTCGATGCCGAAAGTGATCATCGAATGCGAGGGGAAGGTGATCGCGTCGGCGATGCCTTTTTCCAGCGCGTCGCGCGATTCGGGCGCGGACACCTGTACGTTGGTGCCGCCGAGCAGCGTGATGTACTGCGCCATGGTGCCGTGCGAGGGCCGGATCTTCATGCCCTTGATCAGCGCCGGATCAGTGATCGGCTTTTTCGAGTGCAGCGTGCCGATGTGCAGGTGCGCGAGGCAGAATTGCACTTCCTTCATTTCCTTGGCTGCATAGCCGCGGTACCAGGCGTCAAGTGCCTTCGAACCGGCGCCGGGGGTGGAGAACTGGAACGGCAGTTCTGCCACGCCGAAGATCGGAAAGCGCTCCGCCTGATAGCCCGGGTTGGCCCAGGTGATGTCGGCGATGCCGTCGCGCGCCATGTCGTAGTGGTTGGCGGCCTTGCCCAGCTGCTGCGCGGGATAGATGGTGACTTTGATCGAGCCCTTGGAGGCGGCTTCGACCGACTTCGCCCAGGGGATGAATCCCAGCGTCGCCAGCGGATGCGCCGCCGGCAGCCAGTGCGCGAACTTGAGTTCGACCGGCTTGTCCTGAGCGGCAGACGGTCCCGCTCCAAACGCCAGCGCGATTGCCGCTGCGCAAACGCCCAGAATGCTGCGTGATTGCTTGTTGGTCATGCTGTAATCTCCTCGTGGTTTCGATGGCGGCGAGTTTTTCCGATCTTGTTGCTTACTGCCGGATGTGCGAAGCGTGCCATTATAATTGCCTTATCGCAAGCGGGATTGCCATGGCGGAACATCGAATTCAAATCGTCGGTGCAGGCGAAATCCGGGCTCTGGAGCGCCTCGGGTACGAGACCGCGGTGCCCTTGCAAAGCACGCACGACATTTTTCTGCGCGCGGCGCGCTTGTTTCCCGAGCGCCCGGCGCTAACCCAGCTCTACAGCGGCGACATTGGCGATGCGCCCCGCGTCATCACCTATTCCGCGCTGCTAGCCGGCATCCATCGCGCCGCGAACCTGTTTCGCAGCCGCGGCGTCGGGCCGCAGGACGCGGTTGCGTTGCTCTTGCCCAGCGTGCCGGAGGCGCATTTCGCGCTTTGGGGGGCGCAGATCGCGGGGCGCGCCTGTCCGGTCAATTACATGCTGGACGTGGACCATATCGTCGAACTGCTGCGTGCCGCCGGGGTGAAAGTGCTGGTTGCGCTGGGGCCGGATCCCGATTTCGACATCTGGGGAAAAGCCGAGCAGCTGCGCGCGCGCCTGCCGGAACTGAAGCTGCTGCAGGCGGGAGGCGCCGCCGACAGCGAAGACGGTTTCGAGCGCCTGATGCAGGAGCAGCCGGCCGAACTCGCGTTCGAACGCGCGATAGCGCCTGCCGACATCGCCGCCTACTATCATACCGGCGGCACGACCGGGGCGCCCAAGCTGGCGCAGCATGCGCACGCGAACGAAGTCCACACCAGCTGGTTCGCCGGAATGTTCTACGGCCTGACCGAACGCGACATCATGATCAACGGCTTTCCGCTGTTTCACGTCGCGGGAGCGTTCGTCTACGGCGCCGGCTGCTTCTGCGCCGGCGCCAACATCGTTCTGCCGCCGCGCCTCGGTATGCGCGACCGGCGCTTCGTTGCCAGCTACTGGCGCTTCGTCGAACGCTACCGCGTGACTTACCTCGCCGCGGTCCCCACCATTATCGCGGCGCTGCTCGATACGCCGGTGGACGGCGCCGACATTTCTTTGGTGCGCGCGCTTTATACCGGTGGATCGCCGCTGCCGAGCGAACTGGCCGCTGCGTTCGAGAAGAAGCTCGGCATCCCGGTGCGCAACATCCTGGGCATGACCGAATCGGCCGGGCTGGTCGCGATCGAGCCGCTGGCGGCGCCGCGCATTGCGCTTTCCTGCGGCCTGCCGCTGCCGTTTTCCGAAGTGTTTGCAGTGCGCGCGGGGCCCGAGGGGCCGCAACTGGACAGTCGCTGCGCAGCGAACGAGCCGGGCGTGATCGTCATGCGCGGTCCCAACGTGAGCCCGGGCTACACCGACCCCGGCGCAAACAGCGGCATGTTCGCGCCGCGCGGATTGCTGGTCAGCGGCGACCTCGGCCACATCGATGCCGACGGCCGCGTCTACCTCACCGGCCGCGCCAAGGACGTCATCATCCGCGGTGCGCACAATATCGATCCGTCGATGATAGAAGAGGCGTTCGCCGCCCATCCGGCGGTGCAAAGCTGCGCGGCGGTCGGCGAGCCCGATGCCTATGCCGGCGAACTGCCGGTCATTTTCCTGACGCTGCGACCGGGGGTTCAGGCGAGCGCCGCGGAAATCCTGGCGGAAGTCGCGCCCGGCATCGGCGAACGCGCCGCCGTGCCGCGGCGCGTCACGGTGCTCGATGCGATGCCCATGACCGCCATCGGCAAGATCTTCAAGCCGGCGCTGCGCCAGCGCGCGATCGAGCAGGCCTACGGCGAGGTGCTGCAGGCTTTGGCCGGTTCCTGTCGCAGCATTACTGTGAAGGCGCGCCAGGCGGCAGGCGGCCTTGCCGCGGAAATCAGGATAGCCGGCGCAGCCGATCCGGCGGCGATCGAATTGCGGGTCAAGGAATTGCTGGCGCGTTTCGTCGTGCCTTTCGAGGTGGAGTACGAATGAACAAAGACGTGGCGGCGACGGTCAGGAACGCCGGTGCGGGCGGCGCTGCGCGCGAGCTCGACTTCTATTTCGATTTCATCTCGCCCTTCGGTTTTTTCGCCAGCCTGCGCGTCGACGATCTCGCGGCGAAGTACGGCCTCAAGGCGAACTGGCATTCCATGCTGATCGGCGTGAGCGTGGTCAAGGTGATGGGCATGAAGCCACTGCTCGAAATGCCGTTGAAGGGGCCCTACATCGCGCTCGATGCGCGCCGCTATGCACGCCGCCACGGCATTGTGCTTGCGCGCGACCCGGGGGCGACGCCGGTCGATCCGCGTCCGGCGGGCCGCGCGTTCAACTGGCTGCTCGAGCACCGCGCGGAATCCGCACGGCCGTTCGCGCAGCGAATGTTCGCCGCCTACTGGCTGCAGGGGCGCGACATCTCGAATCAGGCGGTGGTGAACGAGGTGGCGCGCGATACAGGCTTGAATGAAGCTGAAGTTCTCGAAGGCATCTCGAGCGAGGAGGCGGGACGCCTGTTGCGCGCCAACGTGGAGTCGTCGCTTGCGCGCGCCGTGTTCGGCTCGCCGTTCTTCATTGTCGGCGACGAGCCCTTCTTCGGCGTAGAGAAGATGGAATTGCTGGAAGAATGGCTGGCGCAGGGCGGGTGGTAGCCTTGCCGTTCAGATGCGAATGGGCTGGAACACCGCGTCAATAGCCGGTCTGCGGGAAATCTGCAAATGAAAAAAGCCGGCTTGCGCCGGCTTTTTTCTGGCTCTGACTCGATCGTCGCTTTACTTGACGCCCGCGTCCGCAGCCAGGGCCTTGGCCTTGTCCGTCGCTTCCCAGGTGAATTCCGGCTCGTCGCGGCCGAAGTGGCCGTAGGCGGCGGTCTTTTCGTAGATCGGGCGCAGCAGATTCAGCATCTGCACGATGCCCTTCGGGCGCAGGTCGAAATTGCGCGAAACGATCTCCGACAGTTTCTCGTCCGAAACCTTGCCGGTGCCGAAGGTCGTGACCATCACGCTGGTGGGTTTGGCCACGCCGATGGCGTAGGACACCTGGATCTGGCACTTGCTCGCCAGGCCCGCGGCGACCACGTTCTTCGCCACGTAGCGCGCGGCGTAGGCGGCGGAACGGTCGACCTTGGACGGGTCCTTGCCGGAGAAGGCGCCGCCGCCGTGCGGCGCGGAACCGCCGTAGGTGTCGACGATGATCTTGCGCCCGGTCAGGCCGCAGTCGCCTTTCGGGCCGCCGATTTCGAAAGCGCCGGTGGGGTTGACGAGATAGTTGATCTTGCCCTTGATCAGTTCCTTGGGCAGGATGGGCTTGATGATCTGCTCGATGACCGCTTCCTCGATCTGCTTGTGCGTGAGGCCGGGGCCATGCTGGGTGGAGAGCACCACGGTGTCGATCGAATCCGCCTTGCCGTCGATGTAGCGTATGGTGACCTGCGACTTGGCGTCGGGCCGCAGCCAGGCGATGCGCCCGTCGCGGCGCACTTCCGACTGGCGCTCGACCAGGCGGTGAGAAAGATAGATGGGCAGCGGCATGAACTGCGGCGTTTCGTCGCAGGCGTAGCCGAACATCAGGCCCTGGTCGCCAGCGCCCTGGTCCAGATCCAGCCCCTTGCCCTCGTCCACGCCCTGGGCGATGTCCTTGGACTGCTCGCCGTAGGCGACGATCACGGTGCAAGTATGCGTGTCGAAGCCGATCGCGGGATCGGTGTAGCCGATGCGCTTGATCGTCTTGCGCGCCACTTCGCTGAAGTTGACCCGTGCGCCGGTGGTGATTTCACCGGCGAGCACAACCAGGTTGTCCTTGACCAGAGTCTCCGCCGCGACTCGGGAGGTTTTGTCCTGCGCTAGAATAGCGTCCAGTATTGCATCGGAAATCTGGTCGGCGACTTTGTCCGGATGGCCTTCGGAGACCGATTCCGACGTAAACAAAAATGAGCTCATTGTGGGGTTCTGGTGGGTTGAAAAAGGGTCGTAAGGATAGCATGTCTTGATTCGATTCCAAAGTGACGCGGCGTGGTTTTAGGCTTCGCGCGTCTGCTCTCCGCCCTGCCGCTTTCCGCGCTGCACCTGCTGGGTGCGTTCATCGGAAGAGCCGTCTATCTGCTGTCCGCGCGCTACCGCCACTATTTGTCGACCAATCTGCGCGCGGCCGGGTTTGCTGAACCCGCGCTGCTCGGTCTGGCGATCGCCGAAGCGGGCAAGGGATTGCTGGAGTTGCCCGCGATCTGGCTGCGCCCACATGCAACGGTAGCGGGATGGGTGACGCAGGTATCGGGGTGGGATCTGGTCGAGGCGGCGTTGGCGCGCCGTCGCGGCATCATTTTCCTCACGCCGCACCTGGGCTGCTTCGAGATCACTGCGCAGTACTATGCTTTGCATGCGCCCTCCGATTCGCCGCTGACGGTGCTCTACCGTTCGCCCAAGAAGACAGCGATCGAGCCGCTGATGCTCGCCGGCCGCCAGCGGCCGAATCTGCACCTGGCCAGTGCCGATCTGAAGGGCGTGCGCATACTGCTGCGCGCGCTCAGGAAAGGCGAAGCCATCGGCATCCTGCCCGATCAGGCGCCGGGCGTCGGCGAAGGCGAATGGGCGGAGTTCTTCGGCCGGCCGGCGTACACGATGACGCTCACCGGACGTCTGGCGGAAACCGGCGCGCAGGTGATCCTTGCCTTCGCCGAGCGCCTGCCCGGCGGCCGCGGCTACCACCTGCATCTCGAAGCCATGCCAGCGCCGCTCGCGGAAGAAGCGCCGGCACGTACGCTTAACCGCGCGCTCGAAGGGCTGATCCGCCGGTGTCCCGCGCAATATGTCTGGGGCTATAACCGCTACAAGGTACCCGCCGGGGCGCAGGCACCGAAATCATGCTGACCCGCGCCGGCCTCCTCGTCCTGTGGCTGCTGCGGCTGCTGCCGCTGCCGGCACTGGCTGCCGTCGGCAACGGCTTCGGCACGCTGCTCTACGCGATGGGGCGCGAGCGCCGCCACGTCTGCCAGACCAACCTCGCGCGTTGCATGCCCGGGCTTACGCAGGCCGAGCGCAATGCGCTGGCGCGGCACCACTTCCAGGCTTTCGCCCGCACCTTTCTCGAGCGCGCCATCCTCTGGTGGGGGACGCCGGAGCGTGTGCGGCAGCTGGTGAAAATCGAAGGCATGGAGCATTTCGACGCGGTGCGCGGCGGACCGCTGATACTGCTGGCGCCGCATTTCGTCGGCCTCGACATGGGCTGGACCCGCCTCGCACTTGAAATCGACATGGTGACCATCTATTCCCGCCAGAAAAACGAAACCTTCAACGCGACGCTGTACGCCGGGCGCCTGCGCTTCGGCCGGCAGATGCTGCTCGCGCGCCAGGAGGGCGTGCGGCCGGCGCTGCGCGCGATGCAGGCGGGACGGCCGTTTTACTACCTGCCCGACATGGACTACGGCCAGCGCGACACCATATTCGTGCCGTTTTTCGGCGTGAATGCCGCCACTATCACCGGCGTGTCGCGCCTCGCGCGCCTGTCAGGCGCGCGCGTGCTCCCCTGCGTCACGCGCATGCTGCCGGGAGGCGCAGGCTACAGCGTGCGTTTCCTGCCGGCATGGGAGGCATATCCGGGCGAGAGCATAGAAGCCGACACGCGGCGCATGAATATCTTCGTCGAAGAACAGGTGCGGCAAATGCCGGAGCAGTATCTGTGGGTGCACAAGCGCTTCAAGACGCGCCCGCCGGGGGAGGCATCGTGGTATTGAGTCGTTGAACATGCAGCATACCCTTGGGGTAGTTCACGGTTAGAATCGAATCATGCCATTCGCCAATCCCGGACCTGAGGAGATCAAAGCGCTGCTGCAGCGAGTGAAAAGCATCGCTGTGGTCGGTTTTTCGCCCAAGTCCGGGCGCGCGAGCAACGATGTCGCGCGCCGGATGCAGCAGTTCGGTTACCGCATCATTCCGGTGCGGCCCGGCATCAGCGAAGGCCTGGGCGAGAAAGCCTATCCGGACCTCAAGTCGGTGCCCGGGGCGATCGACATCGCCAACGTGTTTCGCTCCGGCGAGTACGTCCCGGAAATCCTGGATCAGTGCCTACAACTCGGGATCAAGAATATCTGGATGCAGGAGGGCGCCGAGCACGAAGCGTCGGCGGAGCGTGCGCAGGCCGCCGGCATGACCGTGGTCATGGGACGCTGCATCATGCGCGATTACACCAGGCTGTGCCGCGAGTGATGCCATGAAATTGAAGTTCACCAAAATGCAGGGCGCGGGCAACGATTTTGTCGTATTGGACGGCGTCAGTCGGACCTTCACGCTGAGCCCGGCGCAACTGCGGCGGCTCGCGGACCGGCATTTCGGCGTCGGTTGCGACCAGATCCTGCTGGTGGAGCCGCCGCGCACGGCCGGCACCGATTTTCGCTATCGCATTTTCAACGCCGACGGCGGCGAGGTCGAGCAGTGCGGCAACGGCGCACGCTGTTTCGTGCGCTTCGTGCGCGAGCGCGGGCTGACGGCCAAGAGTGAAATCCGGGTCGAAACCGCCGCCGGCGTCATTGCGCCGAGGATGGAGGCCGACGGCGAGGTGACGGTGAACATGGGCGCACCGGTGTTCGAGGCAAAGCGCGTGCCCTTCGTCACCGACAGCGACGCGCTGGTGCAGCCCCTCGAGGTCGGCGGTGCGACGGTCGAGATCACCGCCGTCTCCATGGGAAATCCGCATGCGGTGCAGCTGGTTCCGGACGTGGATGCGGCGCCGGTGCCGGCGCAGGGACCGCTGATCGAACATCACCCGCGCTTTCCGCAGCGAGTGAACGCGGGCTACATGCAGGTCGAGGACCGGGGCCGCATCCGGTTGCGCGTCTACGAGCGTGGCGCGGGCGAGACGCTCGCCTGCGGTACCGGGGCCTGCGCTGCGGTGGCGGCGGGGATCCGCCGCGGGCTGCTCGATGCGCGCGTGCGCGTATCGACCCGTGGCGGCGATTTGACGATACGCTGGGAAGGCGGTGACAATCCGGTGTGGCTGACCGGTCCTGCGGTCACCGTGTTCGAGGGAGAAATAGAAATCGATGAATGCTGAAGAAGTCGTACGCTACCTGCAGGACAACCCCGGGTTCTTCGAAGACTACGCCGAAGTGCTGGCGCAGATCTACATACCCCATCAGCACGGCGGCCGGGCCATTCCCATCGCAGAGCGCCAGATACTGACCCTGCGCGAAAAAAGCAAAATGCTGGAGGGCAAGCTGTCCGAACTGATCCAGTTCGGGGAGGAGAACGACGCCATCGGCGAAAAAATGCAGCGCCTGTGTCTGGCCTTGTTTCCGGCGGCCGACATGCAGGCCTTGCTTCAGGCCTTGTACTACAACCTGCGCGAGGACTTCGCCGTGCCGCACGCAGTGGTGCGCATCTGGCGCGACGGGGTGGCCGCCGGAGGGGGGGCGGAATTTGCGCCGGTGAACGACGAAATCCGCCAGTACGCAGCGGGCCTGGATCATCCCTTTTGCGGCCCCAGCGGCAAGGTCGAAGTCGCGTCCTGGTTCGGCGAAGCCGCGTCGCACGTGCGTTCGGTTGCATGCATGCCGTTGCGAGACGGCAGCAGAACCTGCTTCGGCATCCTGACGCTGGCGAGCGAGGACATACTGCGTTTCTACCCCGAAATGGGCACGCTCTATCTCGAGCGGTTGGGCGAACTCACCAGCGCGGCGCTGCTGCGCTATCTCTAGTGTCCCGAATCGCTAATTCGCTGAAGAAAAGACGCCGAGAATCGGCGCCATACGGCGTTGCAAATGCTCGCAAGGTATCCAACCTTGCTCCGCTTTGCGCCTTGCCTGGCGCCGATTTCGCCGCTTTTCTGTTTCAGCCATTGATTTCACGTCGGGCATTATTTCAACGAACTAACGATTCGGGACACTAGCCATGGCGGCGGATTCGGCGCCTGAGAAGAAACCGGATCCCCGCAGCGAATTGCTCGGTGCTTACCTGGAGCACCTGTCGCACCAGCGCCGTCTGGCCGCCGGTACGCGGCACAATTACCACCAGGACATCGAGGCGCTGTTCGCGCTTACCCCGGGCATTTCGCTAGCGCGCATGCAACCGCAGCACATCCGCCGCAGCGTGGCCCAGTTGCACGCGCGCGGCCTTTCGGGCCGTACCATCGCGCACATGTTGTCGGCCTGGCGCGGGCTGTTCAGCTGGCTGGCGCGGTATCGCGGCTACAGCGCCAACCCCTGTCTCGGCCTGCGCGCGCCCAAGTCGCCGAAAGCCCTCCCCAAGGCGCTCTCGCCCGAGGCGGCGGGGCAACTGCTGGATGCGCCGGCAGAAACGCCGGCCGACAAGCGCGACAAAGCCATGTTCGAGCTCGCCTATTCTTCCGGTCTGCGCCTGGCGGAGTTGGTCAGTCTAGACACCGCCCACGCCGACACCATCCGCCGTGACGCCGAGGTGACCGTCACCGGCAAGGGCAGCAAGACGCGCACCGTGCCCGTTGGCACAAGAGCGCGCGAGGCGATCGAAGTCTGGCTCGCGGTGCGAGGCGAGCTCGCTCGCGCCGGTGTCCCTGCGCTCTTCGTGGGGGCGCGTGGAGAGCGCATCGCCGCCGGCGTGGTGCGCGCTCGTCTGGGACAGTGGGCTCTACGCGCCGGGCTGCCGGTGCACGTGCATCCGCACGTGCTGCGCCATTCGTTCGCCACGCACGTGCTGCAATCCTCGGGCGACCTGCGTGCGGTGCAGGAGATGCTCGGGCATTCGAGCATTTCCACGACGCAGGTGTACACGCATCTGGACTTCCAGTACCTCGCCAAAGCCTACGACGCCGCTCACCCCCGGGCGAAGAAGAAATAGCGGGAATCCGTTCGCACCCCCACCCGCGCCCTCCTGAGTCGGGAGCCGTTTCGGCAGTTCTGAAATGGCCTGCCAGAAATCGGAGCGCGACTGGCCGGGTCAGCGCGAACCTGTCAACTGCATGGCCGCTCAATCGAGACGAAGCCGACCACCGTCACGTTCAGGTTCTTGATGCCTCTGTTTTCGGTGTTGTTGCCCAGCGCCACCTTTCCATCCGAGGTCGCGGCCAATTGAGCCTTGCAGTGCGCGCGGATGCTCACCCCTCCCGCGATGCTCACCGTCGTTCGCAGGCAGTACCAGCCGTTGGGATTCAATAGATCAATGGTGGATACACCCAGTACATTGACGATCGGATTGATCAATACCAGGGAAGGCGCGCTGGTGGTCTCGGTGTCGCCGATGCTGTTACCGATTCCAAATACCTTTACCGATGTGTCCAAGGTCTTGAACTTCGGGTCCTTCCCGAAAGGATGATCGCCCCAGGCCTTGAGACAGGCGGCAATCGAACTGTCGACTTCTTCGGCTGAAACAGCCGTCGGGACAGGCAGCGCCAGAAACATTGCCAAGAGCACGAAAATGGGGAAGGGTTTTCTAGATGATTTCATGTTGCAGTATCTCCATGCGTGATCGAAAGTTCTACCCAATAAAGCGCGGCTGGCGGAAATTGCCGTATCCGCCCATTGCCGGCGGGTTGCAATTCATTTTTTCTGACGCAAGGCCGCCTGTCCGGAATTGCCAGGCCAGAGCCTGATGCCAACCAAAGTAACCTTTCCGTCCGGCGTGCTCTTGAGTTTGGTCAACATACGGTCATAAGAGCGGAGTGCCGGGGCGCCAAATGGCCCAGGCGAGCGTCGGCAAAGCCAGAGCCGCCGCAAACAAGAAATTCTGACCCCTGCGACAGGCGATCTGCGCACTGGCGAACCCCAAGACCTCGTAACGGCGGCACCTCGGGGATCGTTTTCGGGTGGCCAGACCCTTTCCGCGGTAAAAACGGCTTATCATGCCGCCCCATGAAGCAAATGATCCTCAAGCCGGGGCGTGAGAAATCCCTCCTGCGCCGCCATCCCTGGGTATTCTCAGGGGCCGTGGCGCGCGTTGACGGCAATCCTGAAACCGGCGATACCGTGGCGGTTCGTGCCGCGGACGGCAGGTTTCTCGCCTGGGCGGCGTACAGTCCGGTATCGCAGATCAGGGCGCGCGTCTGGAGCTGGGATGAAACGGACCGCATCGACGGCGAATTCCTGCGCCTGCGCCTGGGGCGCGCCTTTGATGCGCGTGAGGGATTGATCTCCTCCGTTGCCGGCAGCGCCATGCGCCTGGTGCACGGCGAATCCGACGGCCTGCCCGGGGTGATCGCCGACCGGTACGGCGAGGTTGTCGTACTGCAGTTGCTCTCCGCCGGGGCCGAACGCTGGCGAACCGAGCTCGCGGAGGCGGTGCGGGAACTGACCGGCTGCACCTGCGTGTTCGAACGTTCGGACGCCGACGTGCGCGAGCTCGAAGGCTTGCCGGCGAAAAGCGGTGTGCTGCACGGTGCCCTGCCCGCCGAAGGCGTGCAGATCCGTGAGCACGGTCTTCTCTACGGTGTCGATGTGGCCGGCGGACACAAGACCGGTTTTTATCTGGATCAGCGCGACAACCGCAGGCGCGTCGGTGAACTCGCGCGCGAGCGCGAGGTGCTCAACTGTTTTTGCTACACCGGCGGCTTCACCTTGAACGCGCTGGCGGGCGGAGCCAAATCGGTGCTCTCGGTGGACAGCTCGGCCGGCGCGTTGGCGCGGGCGCAGGATAACGTCGCGCGCAACGACCTGGATGCGGCGCGCGCCGAATGGCAGGAAGCCGATGTGTTCAAGTACCTGCGCACCCTGCGCGACCAGGGGCGCAGTTTCGATCTCGTCGTCCTCGATCCGCCCAAGTTCGCGCCGACTGCGGCGTTCGCCGAAAAAGCGTCGCGCGGGTACAAGGACATCAATCTGCTCGCGTTCAAACTTCTGCGTCCGGGCGGCCTCCTCGCGAGCTTCTCCTGCTCCGGCGGCATTCCGGCCGAGTTGTTCCAGAAAATCCTCGCCGGCGCGGCGCTGGACGCCGGGGTGGATGCCTCCATCGTCGGCCACTTCGCCGCGTCCGCCGACCACCCGGTGCTGCTGTCCTTTCCGGAGGGGGATTATCTGAAGGGGCTGCTGATCAGGCGTACCTAAGTAACCTCTGAAAAACCTCGGGCGACGATTCCTCGACCGGGGTTTTTCACTAAAGCGGGGAGATTGGAAAAGGGGGCCATGGGCCCCTTTTTCAGAGTTTCCCCAGGCGACAATCGCCGCTTCAAATTGCGTTGGAAATCTAGCGAGGTCAGACATGGAACAGCAGGCAATGGTGCCGGTCACCATACTTACAGGCTTCCTCGGGGCGGGCAAGACCACGCTCCTGAACCGCATTCTCAAGGAGCAGCACGGCCACAAGATCGCCGTCATCGAAAACGAATTCGGCGAGGCCGGCATCGACAACGAACTGCTGGTGCAGAACGCGGGCGAGCAGATCGTCGAAATGAACAACGGCTGTATCTGCTGCACTGTGCGCGGCGACCTGGTGCGCATCCTGGGCGAACTGCAGGCGAAGCGCGAATCGAAAGAGCTCGACTTCGAACGCCTGATCATCGAGACCACGGGCATGGCCGATCCGGGGCCGGTGGCGCAGACCTTTTTCATGGACGAGGAGATCGGCAACTACTACCTGATCGATTCCATCGTCACCCTGGTCGACGCCAAGCACGCCGAGAAACAGTTGGACGACTTTCGCGAAGCGCAGGAGCAGGTGGGGTTCGCCGACCGCATCCTCCTGTCCAAGACCGACCTCATCACCGATGCCGAGCAGGAACGGCTGAAGGCGCGTCTGGTGAAAATGAATCCGCGCGCGCCGATCAAGAAGGTGCATTTCGGCGAAACGCCCCTCGCGGACATACTCGACATCCGCGGCTTCAACCTGAACGCCATTCTGGACATCGCGCCGGATTTTCTCGAGGAGACCGAGCACGAGCACGACGACGCGGTGCAGTCCTTCGTGTTTCGGGCGGACGAGCCGTTCGACGGCGTCAAGCTGGAGGAATTTCTGTCCGGGATGATCCAGGTCTACGGCCCGGATCTATTGCGTTACAAAGGCGTGCTGTCGCTGGCCGACAACGAGAACCGGGTCGTGTTCCAGGGGGTGCACATGCTCATGGGCGGGGACATGGGCAAGCCCTGGGCGCCGGACGAGAAGCGCAGCAGCGTGATGGTGTTCATCGGCAGGAATTTGCCCGAGGATCTGTTCGTGCAGGGGTTGAAGCAGTGCCTGGTCCAGGCGGCGTAGCGCTTTGACGCAGGAGCCCGGGCGAGCGCTAGCGTTGAACTAAACTGCCAACAGGGGGCAAAAGCGCCGGTTTCAATGCGACATGCGCTTTGCGATGCCGGCTGACGTCCTGAATAGCGCATCTGTCCAAGTTCGACTAATATCCGCCCATGTCATTTCTTCTCGACAAGAGCAGGCGTACGCTGAAGTGCCTGTTTCTCGCGCTGGTCGTGCTGTTCGCACAGCAGGCGGCGCAACTGCACGCGCTCGCGCACGCTCAGAACGAACTGGCGCAGCCGCAGAAGGGCAATCCGCTTTCACATCCGGCCGAACAGTGCCTTGCCTTCCATGCCATAGACAGCGCGTTGATCGCAAGCACGGCTTTGCAGGATATCGGTTATACGCATTCCGAGCTGACGGCCTGGGTTCCCACCGAGGCGCTAGCGCGCACTGTCTACCGCCTTCCAACGCGCGCTCCTCCGCGCGCCGTCTAGTTTTCCCAGTGGTTTCGCGTGCCCCGGATGCTTGTCCGCCGGGGAAACAGCCCGTTCCGGGCGTATTGCGAAAGGAATCTCGACTTGTACAAGCAGACATTCATGGTGGCCGTCGTCGCCGTCGCGCTGTCGCTGCCGGCGGCGGCAGGGGCGGTGACCGAGGCGGAAATAAAGGATTTGCGCGAGCAGTTGCAGCAGATGAAACGGGAATACGAACAGCGTATCGACGCGCTGGAAAAGCGCCTGCAACAGGCGGAGGGCGCCGCCGGCAAGGCGCAAACCTCTTCATCGAACGCGCAGAAAGCAGCAACAAGGGCCGAGGCGGTCGCCTCGTCCGCGAACGCCCGGCCGGCCGGCGAGAGCGCCTTCAATCCCGGGATCTCGCTCATCCTCAATGGCGTGATGGCCAATCTGTCGCAGGACCCGGCGCGGCACCAGATTACCGGTTTCATGCCCACGGGCGGCGAAGTGGGACCGGGGAAGCGGGGCTTGAGCCTGGCCGAGAGCGAACTTGTATTCAGCGCCAATATCGATCCGAATTTCCGCGGCACGCTGATCGCTGCGCTGGCGCCGGACAACACGGTTTCGGTGGAAGAGGGTTACATCCAGAGCCTGGGCATGTCGCATGGCCTGGGCTTCAAGGCCGGGCGTTTCTATTCCAGCGTCGGCTACCTGAACGAAGTGCATCCGCACGCCTGGGATTTCGTCGATGCGCCGCTCACGAACAAGGTGTTTCTCGGCAAGCAGCTGGCTGACGACGGCGTGCAGTTGAAATGGGTCGCCCCGACCGACACTTTCGTCGAACTGGGCGCCGAAATCGGCCGCGGCCGTGCGTTTCCGGGCAGCGATCGCGACAAGAACGGCGTCGGGGCCGGCAATCTGTTTGCGCGCCTGGGAGGCGACATCGGCGCGAGCACGGCCTGGCGCCTGGGCCTGTCGCATCTGCGCACCACGGCGCAGAACCGCAGCTACGAGGATTTCGCTTCGAACGGCGTTGCGGTGAACAACAGTTTCAACGGAGGCAGCCGCCTGTGGGCACTGGACGGCGTGCTCAAGTGGTCTCCGAACGGCAATTCGACACAAACGAATTTCAAGCTCCAGGGGGAATATTTCCGGCGCAGCGAAGACGGCAATCTCACCTACGATACTGCCGCGGCTTCGGCCGCCGGCACGCAGACCGGCACGCTGCGCTCGGCCCAGTCCGGCTGGTATGCCCAGGGCGTGTACCAGTTCATGCCGCGCTGGCGCGCAGGCTACCGCCACGACCGTCTGAATTCGGGAAGCGTGAGGCTGGGGCTGGTCGAAAGCGGCGCGCTCACCGCCGCCGATGTTCCGATTTACGCGGCGCACAGGGCCACGCGCGACTCGCTGATGTTCGATTTCAGCGCCAGCGAATTCAGCCGCCTGCGCCTGCAGTTCGCGAGCGACAAATCGCGCCCGGGGGTGACCGACAAGCAGGTGTTCCTACAGTACATCATGAGCCTGGGCGCGCACGGCGCACACAAGTTTTGAGGAACCGAAAATGAATCGAGACGGCAGGATCAACCAAACTCTGAGCCTGTTGCTGTTACTGGTCGGGCTCGTATCCCAGCCGGCGGCTGCGGCGCTCAAAGTGCTCGCTTGCGAACCCGAATGGGCCGCGCTGGTGCAGGAGCTCGCAGGCGACAAGGTGACGGTAACCAGCGCCACGACCGCCTTGCAGGATCCGCATCACATCGAGGCGCGTCCGAGTCTGATCGCCCGCGCGCGCAACGCCGATCTCCTGGTCTGCACCGGGTCCGAGCTGGAAGTCGGCTGGATGCCGCTGCTGCTGACGCAATCGGGCAATGCGAAAATCCAGCCGGGAGCGCCGGGATTCCTGGAAGCGGCGCCATTGGTAACCAGGCTCGAAGTACCCAAGGCGCTCGATCGCGCGATGGGCGACATTCATCCCGGCGGCAATCCGCATATCCAGCTCGACCCGCGCAATATCGCGCGGGTCGCCGAAGCGCTGCGGGACAGGCTGATCGTATTGGACCCCGCCAACGCAGAAACCTACAAGGCGCGTTCCACGGCATTCCTTGCTCGCTGGCGCGAAGCGATCCAACGCTGGGAGACGAAGGCCGCACCGCTGAAGGGGCTGGCCATGGTGGTCTATCACAAGAACATGGCGTATCTGAATGCCTGGCTGGGCCTGCGCGAAGTCGGCAGCCTCGAACCCAAACCCGGCATACCGCCGACCACGTCGCATCTGGCCGAACTGGTCAAGCGCATGCAGTCCGAGCCGGCAAAGGTGATCGTGTACGTGCCGTACAACAATCCCCAGGCGGCGGAATTCCTGTCCGGTCGCGCCGGAATTCCGGCGGTGATGCTGCCCTTTACCGTAGGCGGCAGCGACGCGGCGAAAGACCTGTTCGGTTTGTTCGACGACACGATATCCAGGCTGCTGGCGGTGCTGAAATGAACGATACCGCAGAGATCCTGGGCATACTCGGGCCGGCGTTGATCGCCGGATTGCTGGTCACGGCGACCCTGGTGCCGTTCGGTTTCGAAGTGCTCAAGCGCGGCATCGTGTTCATAGATCTCGCCGTGGCGCAGATCGCGGGCGTGGGCGTGATCCTCGCCGATTTTCTGGGCTGGGAACCGCAGGGCGTGGCCGTGCAGGTGTCGGCGCTGGCCGCCGCACTGTCCACCGCGTTCTTGCTCACCTGGACCGAAAAGCGCTGGCCCGAGGTGCAGGAGGCCATTATCGGCGTGGTGTTCGTACTCGGTGCGAGCGGCGCCGTCCTGATACTGGCCAGCAATCCGCACGGGGGCGAGCACCTGAAGGACCTGCTGGTGGGCCAGATCCTGTGGGTGAGTCCCGCAAGGCTGCCGCTGCAGGCCCTGATCTATGCCGCCATACTGGCATTGTGGTTCGGTCTGGGTGCGCGTCTGGGGCGCATCGGGTTCTACGCCCTGTTCGCCTGCGCCGTGACATTTTCAGTGCAGCTGGTGGGGTTGTATCTGGTGTTCGCTTCGCTGGTCGTTCCGGCGCTGGCCACCTACTATGCGACGCGCCGCCGCCTGCTCAAAGCCTATGCGGTCGGGCTGCTGGGTTACGCCCTGGGATTGCTGGGATCGCTATGGCTCGATCTGCCGTCCGGCGCCATGATCGTATGGACCATGGTGCTGGCGGCGGTGCTGGTTTCCGGTCTGGGACGAAGGTCCGTGCAATGAGGGCTCATTGCAGCGCCAGGGGATATCGTCCGCAGTGCTTTCCCACATCATTTTTGGGTTGAATCCCACGAAACTGCCCCAACATTCCATTGTTCACAGGCAGAAATCCCACTTATGGACCAATTTCGAGGCACTACCATCCTGTCCGCACGGCGCGGCCAAAGCGTCGCCCTGGGCGGGGACGGTCAGGTCACCCTGGGCAATATCGTGATCAAGGCCGGCGCGCGCAAGGTACGGCGCCTGTATCACGACCGTATCCTGGCCGGATTTGCGGGCGGAACGGCCGATGCTTTCACCCTGTTCGAGCGTTTCGAGGCCAAACTGGAGAAGCACCAGGGCAATCTTTTGCGTTCGGCGGTGGAACTGGCGAAAGACTGGCGCACCGACCGCGTGCTGCGCCGCCTGGAGGCCATGCTGGCCGTGGTCGATCGTGAAACTTCGCTGATCATCACCGGCATGGGTGACGTGCTCGAGCCGGAACTGGGCCTCTTGTCCATAGGGTCGGGCGGGCCTTACGCGCAGTCGGCGGCGCGCGCACTGCTGGAAAACACCGAACTCACGCCGAAGGAAATCGTGGCCAAGTCGCTCGGCATCGCGGCCGATATATGCATTTACACCAATCAACAGATCGTGATCGAGACACTCGAATGAGGCCAAAGGAGAACATCCGGCCCGTCTTTTGCGCAGTTGGGAACAAGCCATGTCGCATATGACCCCGCAGGAAATCGTCCACGAACTGGACAAGCACATCATCGGCCAGGATCGCGCCAAGCGCGCGGTCGCCATCGCCCTCCGGAACCGCTGGCGCCGGCAGCAGGTGGCCGAACCGCTGCGCCACGAGATCACGCCGAAGAACATTCTCATGATCGGCCCGACCGGCGTGGGCAAGACCGAAATCGCGCGCCGCCTGGCGAAACTTGGCCCCTGGACGCCTACGACGCCAGCCCCGCGCCCGCGGCCGATAGTACGGAAATGTCGGCGACGCGGCAGAAATTCAGGAAAAAGCTGCGCGAGGGCGAACTGGACGACAAGGAAATCGAGATCGAGGTGGCCGCATCGCAGGCGCAGATGGAGATTTTCGCGCCGCCCGGGATGGAGGAGCTGACTTCGCAAATCCAGGGCATGTTCCAGAATATGTCGGGCAGCAGGAAAAAGACGCGCAAGCTGAAAATCCGCGAGGCGCTGAAGCTGGCCACGGAAGAAGAAGCGGCAAAACTGGTCAACGACGAGGACCTGAAGACGCATGCATTGGCGAACGCCGAGCAGAACGGCATCGTGTTCATCGACGAGATCGACAAGATCGCCAGCCGCTCGGAAATCGCCGGCGCCGACGTGTCGCGCCAGGGGGTGCAGCGCGACCTCCTGCCGCTGGTCGAGGGCACCACGGTTTCGACCAAGTACGGCATGGTGAAGACCGACCATATCCTGTTCATCGCCAGCGGCGCGTTCCACATGGCGAAGCCTTCGGACCTCATCCCGGAATTGCAGGGGCGGCTGCCGATTCGGGTCGAGCTCGACTCGCTCTCGGTCGCGGATTTCGAAAAGATACTCACCCAGACCGACGCCTGTCTCACGCGGCAGTATCAGGCGCTGCTGGAAACCGAAGGCGTGAAGCTCGAGTTCGAAGCGGCGGGCATCAAGCGCCTGGCCGAGATCGCGCACGCGGTCAACGAGAAGACCGAGAACATCGGTGCGCGGCGCCTGTACACGGTGATGGAAAAGCTGCTGGAGGAAATTTCCTTCGACGCGGGCAAGCGCAACGACGAGAGCATTACCATCGACGCCGCCTATGTCGACGCGCGCCTGAAAGAACTGGCGCAGTCGGAAGATCTTGCGCGTTACGTGTTGTAATTTTTTGGGGGAGTCAAAGATGAAACATACCACGCGAGCCGTCTTGTTCGGTTCCATCGGACTGGTGCTGAGCGGCGGCCTTGCCACCAGTGTGGTTCATGCGCAGGAAGTGACCATCCGCGAGCCCTGGGTGCGCGGCACCGTGCGCGGGCAGAAGGCGACCGGCGCGTTCATGCACCTCACCGCCACAGAGGCGGCCACCTTGGTTGCGGTCGAGAGCCCGGTTGCGGGGACGGTCCAGATTCACGAAATGAAAATGGAAAACGACGTCATGAAAATGCGCGCTATTCCTCGGCTGGACCTGCCCGCCGGCAAGGCGGTCGAACTCAAGCCGGGCGGCTACCACGTCATGCTGATGGACCTGAAGCAGCCGCTGAAAAAGGGTGAAGCCGTGCCCATCAGCCTGCGCTTCGAAGGCAAGGACAAGACGTTCAAGACGATCGAAATCAAGGCGCAGGTGCGCGAGCTGGGCGCCAGCCAGCCGCAACACGAGCACAAACATTAAGGTGAAATTCAAAGGGCCTTGAAACCCGCCGGATCCTCCCCATATTCGAGTTACCGGCCGCGAGGCCACCAACTCAATGGAAAGGAGAATGACCATGGCGAATGTTTCGCGTTATGAACCTTTCGGGGACGTATTCGACGATCTTCTGAAGGGGTTTTTCGTGCGGCCTATGGCCTACGAGGGCCGGCCCGCCGCCATCGCGCAGATCAAGATCGACGTGACCGAGAAAGACAACGCTTACGTGGTCCACGCCGATATTCCGGGTGTGAAGAAGGAAGATATCCAGGTCAATATCGACGGTGACCAGGTATCGATCAGCGCCGAGGCCAAGGGCGAAAAGGAAGTGAAGGAAAATGAGCGCGTATTGCACCGCGAGCGTTACTACGGCAAGGTCGCGCGCGCGTTCCGCCTCGGAACGGAGATCGACCAGGCTGCGGCGAACGCGAAATTCGTCGATGGCGTGCTCGAACTGACGCTGCCGAAAAAGGCCGAGGCGGCGGGACGTCAGCTGACCATCCAGTAAGCGCTGATTCCGGAATGGGAAAAGGCGGCCTGACGGCCGCCTTTTTTCGTTGCGCGGCGGTAAAATGAAAGCGCAGATTGATTTCACCGGCTCACGAGAGATTTTCAAAGGACCCTCATGTCCAACACTACCGAACCCGCACTCAAGGCCCAGATCCTCGCCGAGGCGCTGCCTTACATCAAGCGCTTTCACGGCAAGACCATCGTCGTCAAGTACGGCGGCAACGCCATGACCGAGCCGGCGCTGCAGAAGAGCTTCGCCCACGACGTGGTGCTGCTGAAGCTGGTGGGCATGAACCCGGTGGTGGTTCACGGCGGCGGCCCGCAGATCGAGGCGATGCTGAAGCAGATCGGCAAGAAGGGCGAGTTCGTGCAGGGCATGCGCGTCACCGATGCCGAAACCATGGACGTGGTCGAGATGGTGCTGGGAGGCGCGGTGAACAAGGACATCGTCACGCTGATCAACCAGGCCGGCGGCAAGGCCGTGGGCCTCACCGGCCAGGACGGCGCGTTCATCCACGCGAAGAAGATGCTGCTTGCCGACAAGGACCGGCCGGAGCAGATGCTCGATATCGGTCAGGTGGGCGAAATCGACGCCATCGATCCGAAGGTGATTTTCGCGCTGGAGCAGGGCGGTTTCATCCCGGTGGTCGCGCCGATCGGAGTCGGCGCCAACGGCGAATCGTTCAACATCAACGCCGATCTGGTTGCGGGCAAGCTTGCCGAAATTCTCAAAGCGGAAAAACTGGTGCTGCTCACCAACACGCCGGGAGTGTTGGACAAGGACGGCAAACTGCTCACCGGCCTCACGGCGAAGCGCATCGACGCCCTGTTCGCCGACGGCACGCTCTCGGGCGGCATGCTGCCCAAGATCAGCTCGGCGCTGGATGCGGCCAGGAGCGGCGTGAAAAGCGTGCACATCATCGACGGCCGCGTCGAGCACGCGCTGCTGCTGGAGATTCTCACGGACGAAGGCGTGGGCACGCTGATCCGCGGCAAGTGACTTTGCCGGGAGCCAGCCCGGCAAAGTCATCCCGAGGAGCGAACGCGACGAGGGATCTGCTTTTGGACTTTATGCTATTTGCTTGCCACCCCTGTCCCACAACCCGTCGAGATAACCTTCCTTCGAGTCGTAGATCGTCAGCACCTTGCCGCGCGGCGCCGCGGTGAACGAAATGTGCACCCACCTCGCGTACTCGAGGATGCATTGGTCGAATTCGATATCGGAGTCGCGGATCGCCTTGATCACGACCAGCGGCGGGCCGAATTCGGCGCAGGTAAAATCGGCGGCCTGTCCGCGCGTGTGCTGCGAGGTCTTCGCGCCGCCGACGCGCGAATTGAGCCTGGTGCAGCGATAGGCGCTGGAGATGTCAAGCGGAAACCCGACGAGCGTCCTGACCTGTTCCAGGCCCTGGGCCAGCAGGCGCAGGTTTTTCACGATCTCGGGGGCGGGCGTGTTGTCGATGCGTTCGCGCTCCGCGGTTTCGGAGTGGATCAGCTGTTCGAGTGAGAAATTCGGTGTCAGCTGCATGCGGCAATTCTAGATTGGGACGGCCATAATGCCAACAAGAGCCACCTGGGTGTTCGACCTGGACAATACGCTGCACAACGCCTCGCCGCACATCTTCCCCCACATCAACCGCAGCATGACCGCCTACCTGCAGGAGCATTTGCAGTTGAACGAAGAGGAGGCGGGAGATCTGCGTGCGCACTACTGGCGCCGTTACGGCGCCACCCTGCTCGGACTGATGCGCCATCACGGCACCGATCCGGTCCACTTCCTGCGCGAAACGCACGATTTTCCAGACCTGTCGAACATGGTGGTGTACGAGCGCGGGCTCGCGGCGATGCTGCGCCGGCTGCCCGGACGCAAACTGGTTTTTTCAAACGCGCCGCGCCAATACGCGCGCGCCGTGCTGGGGCTGATGGGAATAGAAGGTCAATTTGATGCCGTGCACAGCATCGAGTCGACTGGTTACCAGCCCAAACCTTCGCTCGCCGCGTTTCACAGCCTGCTGCGCAGCCACGGCCTGATTGCCTCTCGCTGCGTCATGGTTGAGGACAGCCGCGAGAATCTGCGCCCGGCCAAGCGTCTGGGCATGAAGACGGTGTGGGTGACGCGCGAGGCACGCAAGCCGGCATACGTCGATGCGAAGACCGCCTCGGTGCTTGCGCTGCCTCACATCCTGGGGCGCCTCGGACTCTAAAGGGTTAGCGCTTACCAACCGCATGGGCTAGAATTCACGCACATCTGCAAATCCAAGGAGGAGGGCAGCATGGCGACGCGATCCGGAGAAAGAAAGAACCAGATTTTGCAGGTGCTGGCGCAGATGCTGGAAGCGCCCAAGAGCGAGAAGATCACCACTGCAGCGCTTGCCGCAAAGCTGGATGTGTCGGAAGCGGCGCTGTATCGCCACTTTGCGAGCAAGGCGCAGATGTACGAAGGCCTGATCGGCTTTGTCGAGGAGACCATATTCGGCCTGATCAACAAGATCAGCACGGAGCAGGAGAGCGGCCTGCAGCAAACCCACGGTATCGCCGCGATGCTGCTGTCCTTTGCCGAAAAAAACCCGGGCATGACGCGCGTGCTCATCGGCGATGCGCTGGTCAACGAGGACGCCCGCCTGCAGGCGCGCATCAACCAGTTGCACGACCGCCTTGAGGCGGCGCTGAAGCAGTCGCTGCGGCTGGCGGCGACGCAGGGGGAGATCGACAAGGACGCCGACGTGGCCGCGCAGGCGAACCTCATGCTCGCCTTCATCACCGGCCGCTGGCATCAATTCGCGAAGAGCGGCTTCAAGCGCCTGCCGACCGAGTTGTGGCAGAAACAGGCGCCGATGCTATTAGGCTAGGAGTAGCCGCTACATACTTGGGGGATATAAAAGGGGGCCGTGCCCCCTTTTTCCATTGGGCCGAAGAGCGGCTTCAAGCGCCTGCCGACGGAACTGTGGCAGAAGCAGGCGCCGATGCTGTTAGGCTGAACAGACCTTGCAGGCTGGATCTTTGGACAATCGAATAGAGCGCCATTCCATTCCCAGGCACTCGAGCAGCAGCAAGCGGCCGTTGAGTGACTCCCCAGCTTGCGCGAGCAGTTTCAGCGCTTCCGCGGCCTGCACCGTGCCGATGATTCCGGTGAGCGGCGCGAAGACGCCCATGGTGGCGCAGCGCGTCTCCTCCGGTTCGGTGTCCTCAGGAAACAAACAGTTGTAGCAGGGGGCGTCTGTGTGGCGCAGGTCGAACACGCTGACCTGTCCGTCGAAGCGCACACCCGCTCCGGAGACCAGCGGCTTGCGGTATTTGACGCAGGCCCGGTTGACCGCGTGGCGGGTGGCGAAATTGTCCGAGCAGTCGAGCACGACGTCGGCGCCGACGACGAGCTGCTCCAGCCTCGCGCCCTCGACCCGCTCGGAAATCGCCACAACCTCGACTTCCGGGTTGAGTTCGGCCAGGGTGTCTTTGCCCGAGTACGCTTTTGCTCGGCCCACCGCCGCGGTGGTATGCAGGATCTGGCGTTGGAGGTTGGTCAGGTCGACCGAATCGCCGT
This sequence comes from Pseudomonadota bacterium, assembly GCA_026399375.1. Taxonomy (GTDB): domain Bacteria; phylum Pseudomonadota; class Gammaproteobacteria; order Burkholderiales; family SG8-39; genus 2-12-FULL-64-23. The sequence continues at coordinate 9,964 of JAPLRD010000177.1, read as the reverse complement.
CGGCAAGCGTAATGCGGCCGACCCCGCCCGAGGCGAGGTACATGGCCGCGGGAGAACCCAGTCCGCCCGCGCCTATCACCAGCGCGTGCGCGGCCAGCAGTTTTTCCTGGCCATTGATGCCGATCTCCTGCAGCAGGATATGCCGGCTGTAGCGCAGCAGTTGATTGTCGTTCATGCGGGGTAGTAGGAAAGGCGTGGCTGCGAGGGGGGGAAGGGGGCCCTTCCCTCCTCACTATAGGCTAATTCTTCTGCACCGCCGGCGTGCTTTTCAGCTCGATCGGCAGCCCTTTCAATTGGTTCACGGCCTGGGCCAGCTGAAAGTCTTTGTCCGAGCCGAACTCCATCGGCTTCAGAGGCTGTTCGTCCGGATTCCCGTTCTTGGGTTTCGCCTCCGGATGCGCCGCGGGTTTGCCCCCGGCGGCTTCGGTCGCTTTTTCCTTGTCGTTGGCAAGGTGCTTGTCCAGATCCGCTTCGCGCAGCCACGCACGATTCTCGGCGCCGGGTTCTTCGATCACGATGTCGGGCGTGATGCCCTTGGCCTGGATCGAACGACCGCTGGGGGTGTAGTAGCGCGCAGTGGTCAGTTTGATCGCCGTATTGTTGCCCAGCGGCATGATGGTCTGCACCGAGCCTTTGCCGAACGTTTGGGTGCCCATGATCACGGCGCGCTTGTGATCTTGCAGCGCGCCCGCCACGATTTCGGAGGCCGAGGCCGATCCGCCGTTGACCAGCACCACCATGGGTACGTTCTTGACCCCGGCGGGCAGGCCTTTCAGATAATCTTCGCGGCCACCGCGAAGATAGTCGTCGGTGCTGGCGAGGTACTTGCGCTTGGCATCCTCGGTTCGGCCGTCGGTGGTCACCACGATGGACTTCGAGGGGAGAAAGGCGGCGGAAATCCCGACCGCGCCGTGGAGCAATCCGCCCGGATCGTTCCTCAAGTCCAGCACCAGCCCTTTCAAAGCGCCAGCCTTATAGAGCGTGCTGAGGTGGCGCACCATGTTTTCGCCCGACTGTTCCTGGAATTGCACCACACGCAGGTAGCCGTAGCCCGGTTCGATCAGCTTGGACTTGACGCTCTGGACCTTGATCACATCGCGCACCAGCGTGATTTCGAGCGGCTTGTTTTCGCCCTTGCGCAGCACGGTGAGCTTGATGGCAGTCCTGGGCTTGCCGCGCATGCGCTTCACCGCGTCGTTCAGGCTCATGCCCTTCACCGGCGTCTCATCCAGCTTGATGATCAGGTCGCCGCTCTTGATGCCGGCGCGGTAAGCAGGCGTATCCTCGATCGGCGAAACAACCTTGACGAAGCCGTCCTCCATACCGACTTCGATCCCGAGGCCGCCGAACTCTCCCTGCGTGCCGACCTGCATTTCGCGATAGGCGTCGTTGTCGAGGTAGGCCGAATGGGGGTCCAGGCCGGTGAGCATGCCGTTGATCGCTTCGGAAATGAGTTTCTTGTCCTCGACCGGTTCGACGTAGTTGCTCTTGATGGCGCCGAACACTTCGGCGAAGGAACGCAGCTCCTCGACCGGGAGCGGGGAGCGGGAGCCCTCTTTCTGGGCGATCGCGGAGAAATTGAGCGACAACAGCACTCCCGCAACGGCGCCCAGGAGAAGCAAACCGGCCTTCTGCAACTTGTTTTTCATGAACTGCTCTACCCCTATTACAGCCGATTACAAAACGAGGGGATACGCCCCGCAGGAAGTCCCCTTGGGGGATATCCCCTCGTGCTCCCCCTAAATCGGGGGTCATTTCGGCAATTCTGAAATGGCCCCTTACTTTAAAGATACCCAACGCAACGGATCGAAAGCTTTTCCTTGATGCCTGATTTCGAAGTATAAACCCGAATCCGGGTTGCCGCCGCTATTGCCCACCGTAGCCACCGAGTCGCCCGCCCTGACGGTATCGCCGGCCTGTTTCAGCAAAGCCTCGTTGTTGCCATAGATGGTGAGGTAGCCCTGGCCGTGATCGATGATCAGCAGATTCCCGAACCCCCGCATCCACTCCGCAAACACCACCTGCCCCGTTGCGACCGCGCGCACATCCTGGCCGCTGGCGCTGCGGATGAACAACCCTTTCCAACTCAGGCCGCTGTCACTACGTGGAGTGCCGAAGCGGTTGATTAGTTCCCCTCGCGTCGGAAGCCTGAGCTTTCCCTTGAGCGCGGCGAACACGCCTGCTTCGCGGCTCGACTCGGGAAGCTTCTCGTTGCGCCGCCCGGGGGCGCCGGGCGCGATCAACTTTGCCAGTTCTTCTACCAGACGCGAAAGGCGCGCTTCGTCGCGTTGCAATGACTTGATTTCGCGGTGCTGCGATCGTACTTGCGTCGATAATCTGGCGAGTACTTTGCGCCGTTCGGCCTGCTGGGCCAGCAACTCTTTTCGGGCTTCGCGCTGCTTGGTCGCCAGTTCGGCCAATTCGGTGCTCTTGTCGCGCGCGTCGCGCCCCAGCTGCGCCAGTCCTGCAAGATTATTGCGCAAAGCGCGGATGAAATCGGCCTGGGCGCGAGAGATGTAGCCGTAATAGTGCAGGTCGCGCGCGGTCTGGTTCGGGTCGCGTCCGGACAGGAGCAGTTTCAGGTAGTCCTGCTGGCCGGAGGTGTAGCGCATGGCCAGCAGCCGCCCGAGCTGGCCTTGCTGCGCGGCGATGCCGGCTTCCATCGCGCGCGTCTGTTCGCCGACGCGGATCAGGTCCGCCTTGACCGAGTTCTGCTGCAAGACGATGTTGTGCAGCACGCGATTGGCCTCCGACACGCCGCGTTCCGAAGCGCGCAGGCCGTCGCTGGCCTCGACCCGGTTTTCCTCGGCGCCGGCGAGGTTCTTTTTCAGTGTTTCGATGCGACTGTGCAAAGCCTCGAGTTCTGCCCGGTCGGCTGAGCGAACCGGAGCCGCGACCAGCAGCGTCACAGCAAGCAAGATTCCGGCCCCGCGGCGGGCGTTGATCTGGCGCAGGCGTCCGCAGCGGTCAAGCTGCATCCCCAGCCGCCCGCGCGTCGGATTCAAGTCTTGGCCTTCCCCTGGCTGGCAACGGCCTGCATGGCTTTTTCGACTTCGGCCTGATCGCCCAGATAGTAATGGCGGATGGGCTTCAGCACATCGTCGAGTTCGTACACCAGCGGCACGCCGGTTGGGATGTTGAGGCCGACGATGTCCTGATCGCTCACCTTGTCGAGGTATTTCACCAGAGCCCTGATCGAATTGCCGTGCGCGGTGACGAGTACGCGCTTTCCCGCCCTGATGTCCGGCGCGATGGCCTGGTTCCAGTAAGGCATGACGCGCGCCACGGTGTCCTTGAGGCATTCGGTGAACGGCACCTGGCTGGCGCTGAGCCCGCGGTAGCGCGGGTCGCTGCCGGGGTAGCGCTCGTCGTTCTGCTCCAGAGCCGGCGGTGGAACGTCGTAGCTGCGCCGCCAGGCGAGCACCTGCTCGTCGCCGAACTTTGCCGCCGTTTCGGCTTTGTTGAGGCCCTGCAGCGCGCCGTAGTGGCGCTCGTTCAGGCGCCAGGAATGCGTTACCGGGATCCACATCAGGTCCAGCTGCTCCAGCGCCAGCCAGAGCGTCTTGATCGCGCGCCTGAGCACCGAAGTGTGGGCCAGATCAAACACGTAACCCGCCTCGCGCAGCAGCTGGCCGGCCTTTCTTGCTTCTTCGACGCCTTTTTCGGTCAAATCGACGTCGGTCCAGCCGGTGAAGCGGTTTTCCTTGTTCCAGACGGATTCGCCGTGTCTGAGCAGAATGACTGTTTTCATTGCGTCCCTCTTTTTAGCGTACGGTGGGCAGGTGAATATTTTATAATATTCCTTTGTGCATGATCGTGAATGGAATGTCTGGGGGAGAAATTTCTCCGGCCGTTCCGGCGAAACTCCGGGAGCGCGCGTGAAATTCGTAATGGACAACATTTTCCTCATCGCGGTGGCGTTCGTCAGCGGCGCAATGCTGGTCTGGCCGATGGTGCGCCGCGGTGCGGGCGGGCCCTCGGTCAGTACGCTGGAGGCGACGCAGCTGATCAACCGCCAGGATGCGCTGGTGGTGGACGTGCGCGAGCAGGCTGAATACGCGCAGTCGCACATACTCAATTCGCGCCTGCTGCCCTTGTCCCAGATCGAGGCGCGCATGGGCGACATCGAGAAATTCAAGGACAAACCGGTCATCGTCTACTGTGCGAGCGGCAACCGGTCCAGCTCCGCCGCCGCGACGTTGCGCAAGTCCGGGTTTTCCAATGTCCTGAATCTGAGCGGCGGATTCGCGGCGTGGCAGCAGGCCGGCCTGCCGGTGGAGAAGTAGGCGTACTTTGAACCCGTTGCAAATTGAATCTTGCCGCGGTCCAACCTAGGGGAGAGTGAGGGGATGCATCCCCTCATATCGAACAGCTTATGCAAAAGGTAATCATGTACAGCACCGGCACCTGCCCATACTGCCAGCGTGCCGAGATGCTGCTGAAATCGAAAGGCGTCACCGGGATCGACAAGATCCGCATCGACCTCGAACCGGAGCGTCGCACCGAGATGATGGAGAGGACCGGCAGGCGCACCGTGCCGCAGATTTATATCGGCGAAGTCCACGTCGGCGGCTATGACGATCTGGCCGCCCTGGATCGCGCCGGCAAACTCGTTGCGCTGCTTGGCGGACAGGCCTGAGCAGCCGCAGCCGTGCACGACCGCAAATTCCTTCAACCACTGGAACCCAAATGAGCGAACCGCAGCAGCAGCCGATCTTCGGCATCGAGAAGATTTACGTGAAAGACCTGTCGCTGGAAATTCCCCACGCGCCGGACGTTTTCTTGTCGGGCGATCAGCCTGAAGTCGACGTGCAGCTGCATAACGTGGGCGCGGCGATAGGCGAGGGCCTGTATCAGGTGGTGCTGACGGTCACGGTCACGGCCAAAGCCGGCGAGAAAACGATGTTTCTGGTGGAAGCCGCGCAAGCCGGCATATTCCAGATCCGCAACGTGCCGGATACGGACCTGGAGCCCCTGCTCGCCACGGCCTGCCCGAACATCATTTTTCCGTACGTGCGCGAGACTGTGTCCGACATCATCAACCGCGCCGGATTCCCGCCCGTGTACCTGGCGCCGGTGAATTTCGAGGCGATCTACATGCAGCGCCTGCAGCAGGCGCAGGAACAGGATGCGCCCAAGATAGAGATCGCGCACTAGCCGAACCCGCAAATGCGCCCGCTCCTGCTTCTACTGCTGTCCTTTGCCGCTTCCGCGGCATGGGCGGGCGATTTTCGTTCCATCGGCGAGAACGCCGTGACCCTGTACGACGCGCCTTCGGTCAGGGCAAAGAAACTGTTCGTGGCGAGCCGGCTCTATCCGGTGGAAATCATCGTCCAGGTCGATCAGTGGACCAAGGTGCGCGACGTCGCAGGCGACCTCATGTGGGTGGAGAAAAAATCCCTGTCGGAAGCGCGCACGGTGCTGGTGACGGCTGCGCTCGCGGACGTACATCAACGGGCTGAAGACGGCGCGCCGACCGTGTTCCAGGCGCGCAAGGGCGTGGCGCTGGAAATCGCCGAACTCGGGACCGGCCCCTGGGTCAAGGTCCGCCACCGCGACGGCCAGACCGGATTCGTACGCGCGAATCAGGTCTGGGGACTGTAAGTCCCAACCCGGCGATTGCGGACCGCATCCCGCGCCCGATGAAAATTACCGTACTCGGCGCCGGTGCCTGGGGCACGGCGATAGCGGTCAGCCTGGTCGCCAGGCATCAGCTCACGCTCTGGAGCAACGAACCGGAACAATGCCGGGCCATCATCGCCGAGCGGTGCAATCAGCGTTTCCTGCCGGGAATCGCGCTGCCCGCGCAAATCGCGATCGAAACGGATTTTGAAGCAGCCATCGCCAATGCCGACTTGGTGCTGGTGGCCACGCCGACTGCGGCGCTGCGCGAGATGCTGGTCAGGCTCGCCCCTGCGAAGAAACCGGTGCTGTGGTTGTGCAAGGGCTTCGAGCCGCGAAGCGCCGAACTGCCGCACCAGATCGCGGCGGAAGTCCTGGCGCCCGGCAGCGGATGCGGTGCGCTGTCCGGGCCGAGCTTTGCGCTGGAGGTCGCGCGCGGCCTGCCCACCGCACTCACGCTCGCTGCGGCAGACGCCGCCTTTTGCGAGGCCACCGCGCGCGCCCTGAACGGGCCGCGCCTTCGCGTCTATTTCAGCACCGACGTCGCCGGCGTGGAGATCGGGGGTGCGGTCAAGAACGTCATGGCGATCGCCACCGGCATCGCCGACGGGCTGGGCCTGGGTGCCAATGCGCGCGCGGCTCTGATCACGCGCGGCCTGGCGGAGATAACGCGCCTCGGTGTCAAACTCGGCGGCCGCCCCGAAACCTTTACTGGATTGACCGGCGCCGGCGATCTGATCCTGACCTGTACCGGGGACCTGTCGCGCAATCGCCAGGTTGGCCTGTCGCTGGCAAAGGGCATGAAGCTCGAGGACATATTGCGCGAACTGGGCCACGTGGCCGAGGGTGTGCACACCGCCGCTGCGGTCGAGGCGCGCGCGTTGCAGGTAGGCGTCGAGATGCCGATCACGCGCGCGGTATGCGCCGTCCTGTTCGGCGGCCTTTCCCCCCGCGACGCGGTGGAGCAGTTGCTGGCGCGCGACCCCAAGGGCGAAAGTTAGCACGAGGGGATTTCCCCTCGGGATCTTGCAAACCCTAAGCGCTCCCCGCGAAACCGCACTGCCGCCAGGCTTCGTACACGGCGACTGCTACGGCATTGGAAAGATTGAGGCTGCGGTTGTCGGGCCTGAGCGGCAGTCGCAGGCGGCGCTCAGCGGGAATGCCATCGAGGATTGACTGCGGCAGGCCGCGAGTCTCCGGGCCGAAAACCAGCACGTCCCCCTCCATGAATTCGGGTTCGGTATGCCGGCGCAATCCGCGCGTGGAAAAGGCGAACATGCGCCGGCCTTGCAGCCGTTCGCAACAGGCTTGCCAGTCTTTGTGCACCACCAGGCTGGCGTACTCGTGGTAATCGAGACCGGCGCGTCGCAATTCCCGGTCTTCCAGGTTGAATCCCAGAGGCTCCACCAGATGCAGGGTCGCGCCGGTGTTGGCCGCGAGGCGGATGATGTTGCCGGTGTTGGGCGGAATCTCCGGCTGGTAGAGGACGATATTAAACATCGTGCGGTGTCCGCGCGACGACCCAGTTCTCCACCCGCGCAGCGCCGCTTTTCTTCAGCGTCCGCGCAAACTCGTTCAGGGTCGCGCCGGTGGTCATGACATCGTCTATAACGGCTATGCGCAAACCGGACAGGTCGCGCTCGCAGCTGAACGCGCGGCGCATGTTCGCCGCGCGCTCCCTCCAGGGCAGACTGGTTTGCGGTGCGGTGTCGCGCACGCGCGTGGCAAGCTGAGCGTCCATGCGGACGCCGATGGCGCGCGACAAGGCCCTGGCGATCTCGGCCGCCTGGTTAAAGCCGCGCTCGGCCAATCGCTGCGGATGCAGGGGCAGGGGAACGATCAGGTCGATACCCTCGGGCCGGCCGACGCGCTGCTGCAGCTTCTGCGCGAAAAAACCGGCCAGCGCAAGTTGTCCGCCGTACTTGAGGGCCTGTACCAGGGAGTCCGCAGGATGAGAATAGGCGAACGCCGCGCGGCTGGCGTCGAAATGCGGCGGATCGGCAAGACAGGCGCCGCACTCTGCGCCGTCGGTCGTGTCGAGCGCGCAGCGCGGGCAGGCCGCTCTGCTTGCCGGGAGATCGCGCTCGCACGCGTCGCACAACAGCCGCTCGCCGCTAGTCGCCTGGCACAGCACGCAGTCCTGCGGCAGCAGGGTGCGTCCGATGATGGCGCCGATGCCGGAAAACGGCCGCGATGAAATTGACAAGTGGAAATGCTTCCCTGAAGATGCGCTGGTCGCCAGCGCGAAAACAGATTAACCATGAAGCCGATGGCGGTCAAATGCCGCCCGTGATTGCCAGAGCGCCGCGGATCGCATCCGCTTCGCATATCACCACATGACCTCACCTCACCAGGGAAAAATGAAACCACTATTGACTCTCGCAGCCGAACTCGCCAGCCGCAAGACGACCAGCCAGGCCCTGGTCGAGGACGCGCTCACGCGCATCGCCGCGCCCTCGGGCGAGGGCGCGCGCGTGTTCACGCGCACGCACCGCGAATCGGCGCTGGCGGAGGCGAAGGCGAGCGACGCCCTGCGCGCATACGGCATCGTGCCCTCGCCGCTTGCGGGCATCCCGGTGTCGGTCAAGGATTTGTTCGACGTCGCCGGCGACATCACGCGCGCCGGATCGAAGGCGCTGGCCGATGCCGCTCCTGCAGCGGCCGATGCCACGGTCGTCCGCCGGCTGCGCCAGGCCGGCGCGATCATCGTCGGCCGTACCAATATCGCCGAAAAATCCATGGGACAGGACCACCGGCCGCATTCCGGGCGGTTCGTCGTCAGGGGCGGCGGTGTCCGTGTCCGACGGCATGGCGGCGATGGGCCTGGGAACCGACACCGGCGGCTCGATACGCATACCTGCGGCGCTGTGCGGACTCACCGGTTTCAAACCCACCGCCAGGCGCATTCCCAAGGACGGCACGTTCCCGCTGTCGACGTCACTGGATTCCGTGGGCCCGATCGCGCGCAGCGTCGCCTGCTGCGCGCTGGTCGACAGCGTTCTTGCAGGTGAGGCGCCGCAGGTGCCCCCGGCGCTGCCGCTGAAGGGGTTGCGGCTGGGCGTGGTGCAGGACTACGTGCTCGAAGACCTGGACGCAGGTGTCGCCGCCGCATTCGGCAAAGCGCTCACCCGGCTGTCAGCGGCGGGTGCAAGCGTGACCGAAGTGCGCTTCCCGGCCTTGCTCCGGTTGCCGCAGATCAACAGGAAGGGCGGCCTGGTCGTCGCCGAAGCCTACGCGATACACCGCGACCTGATCGCGCGGCGCCAGGCCGATTACGACCCGCGCGTCGCTTCGCGTATCCTTCGCGGCGCCGACGTTAGCGCCGACTACTATATCGAGTTGCTGAACGAGCGCGCGGCCATGATTGCCGAAAGCGCGCGCCTCTCGGCGCCCTACGACGCATTGCTGATGCCCACGGTGGCCATGGTCGCTCCGGCGATCGAACCGCTGGAGGCGGACGATCAGCTCTACGGCAAGACCAATATGGCGATCCTGCGCAATCCCGCGGCGGTCAATTTTCTCGACGGCTGTGCGCTGTCCATCCCCTGCCACGCGCCAGGTGAGGCGCCGGTCGGTCTGATGGTCGTGGGGCAGGCCGGGGAGGACCGGCGCCTGCTCGCGGTAGGCCTGGCGCTGGAGGCGGCGCTGCAGTCGACATCGGGCCGGTGACCTTGCTGCGTGCCGCCGGAGCGGGGCTAGCAGGACCGGCCGGCCGATGAGCGCGCCCGATATCGACCGTCGCGCCCTCCGCCGCGCCAGTTCCCGCGCGGCCGCCACCTATGCCGGGGCGGCGGTGCTCGCGCGCGAAGTGGAATCCCGCATGCTGGAGCGCCTGCAGTACATCAAGCTGGATCCGCGCGCCGTCCTCGACGCGGGTTGCGGTGACGGTCACGGCACAACGCGCATCGCCGAGCGCTACCCGGGTGCCCGGGTAGTGGGGCTGGATTTCGCATTTCCGATGTTCGCCGCCGCGACCGGGGGCGGTTCATGGCTGCGGCATGTTTTCAGGCGCACGCGCATCGATCGCCTTTGCGCTGACTTTACCGGCCTGCCCCTGGCTGCGGCGAGCGTGGATCTCGCCTGGTCCAATCTGGCCCTGCATTGCGCCGGCGATCCGCTGCCGGCGCTGAAGGAATTTCGCCGCGTCCTGAAGGTGGGGGGGCTGCTGATGTTCAGCTGTTACGGGCCGGACACGCTGAAAGAACTCAAGGGCGCGTTCACCGCGCACGACAGCGCGCCGCACGTGCACGGCTTCATCGACATGCACGACCTGGGCGACATGCTTTCGGTGAGCGGCTTCGCCGCGCCGGTGATGGACATGGAGGTCATCACCCTGACTTAT
>JAPLRD010000278.1 GCA_026399375.1 Pseudomonadota bacterium | reverse complement strand
AGCGCGCGCACGCGCCGCCCCTGCAGCAGCAGGTACAGGCGCGCGGTGGCTTCGAGTTCTTCCACCGCGTCGGCGGCGGCGGCGAGACTCGATCCGGCGACGACCGGCCCGTGGTTGGCGAGCAGCATCGCGTGGTGCTTCCCGGCGAACCCGCGCACGGCCTGGGCAAGCTGCATGTCGCCCGGCGCGTAATAGGGCACCAGCGGCAGGCTGCCGATACGCATCACGTAATACGCGGTGAGCGGCGGCAGCACGTCGGCGGGATCGACCTCTTCCAGCACCGATACCGCGACCGAGTGCGTGGCATGCAGGTGGATCACCGCCTGGTTGCGCTCGCGCTCCTGGTACATGGCCAGATGCAGAAAGTTTTCCTCCGACGGCGCATCGCCCGAGACGAGCCCGCCCTGCCAGTCGAGCTTGGACAGTCGCGCCGGATCCAGCCGGCCCAGATTGGAGCCGGTCGGCGTGAGCAGCCAGCCGTCCTCGCAGCGCGCACTGATGTTGCCGGTGCTGCCGTGCGTCAGGCCGCGATCGAAGATCGAGCGGCCGAGGTCGCAGATCTGATCGCGCAGCGCGTGCTCGGTGTTCTTCGTCACGGCCGGTCCAGCTGCTCCAGCGATTTCACAAAGAAATCGCGCGTGCCGAAATTGCCCGACTTGAGCGCGAGCAGGATGGGATGCGCGCCCGAGGTCGCGGTCCAGGGCACGCCGGGGTCGATCTGCTGTCCGATCTTGAGCGCGGAAACCTCGAGCGCCTGCACCACCGCGCCCGCCGTCTCGCCCCCCGCCACCACCAGCCGCCTCACGCCGGCGGCGATCAGCCCGCGCGCGATGTGTGCCAGCGCCTTCTCCACCAGCGCCCCGGCCTCGGCCACGCCCAGCTTTGCCTGCACCCCCTTCACTTCCTCGGGCGCCGCGGTGGCGTAGAACAGCACCGGCCCCGCCTTGAGTTGCTGCGCTGTCTGCTTCAGCGCGTCCGCGGCGGCGTCTTTTCCGCCGGCGATCGCCAGCGGGTCGATGCGGACCGCGACGCGCCCGGATTCTATCCAGTGCGCCACCTGCGCGTTGGTCGCCTGCGAGCACGAACCGGAAATCACCGCGGCAAGGCCATTCACCCGCGGCAACTCCGCGGCATTGTCCCGCTGCGGCAGCAGGCCCGCGCGGCGGAAATTGCCCGGCAGGCCGATGGCGACGCCGGAGCCGGCGGTCACGAGCGGGTGTTCCGCGCAGGCCGCCGCAATCGCGTGCAGGTCGGCGTCGGTGATCGCATCGACCACGGCGAGACGCGCGCCCCCGGCTTCGAGCGCGGCGAAGCGCGCGCGTATCGCCTGCTCGCCCGCCGCCACCGCAGTCCAGGGGACCAGCCCCACCTTGCCGCGCGACTGCGCCTGCAGCACGCGCACCAGGTTCGCATCCTTCATCGGCGTCAGCGGATGATCGCGCATGCCCGACTCCGACAGCGGCACCTCGCCCACGAACAGGTTGCCCATGTAGATGGTGCGCGCATTGGTCGGGAAGGCAGGACAGGCGATGGCGAGTTTCGCCCCCAGCGCCTGCATCAGCGCCTCGGCCACCGGGCCGATGTTGCCCTGCGCCGTTGAATCGAAGGTCGAGCAGTACTTGAAATAGAACTGGCGGCAGCCGGCGCGCTTCAACCATTCGAGCGCCGCGAGCGACTGCGCCACCGCCTCGGCCGCGGGCGTGGTGCGCGACTTCAGCGCCACGACGACGGCATCAACTTCAGCCGCATCGACGTCCTGCGCAAGCGGCCCTGAGGGCACGCCTATGGTCTGTATCGTGCGCATGCCGCTGCGCACGAGATTATTTGCGAGGTCCGTCGCCCCGGTGAAATCGTCGGCGATGCATCCGAGCAGCATGGTTCAGATCCTATCGAAAATTAGCTGTCATTCCGAAGCCAACGGCTGAGGAATCTGCTTTTTTTCGATTCAAAAGCAGATTCCTCGCTCCGCTCGGAATGACAATTTTTGAGATTTTCATTCTGAAATACGCTATTAAATTTTCTTCCGAGGCAATTCGATACCCGGATAATTCTTCACCACGTAAGAATCGTCCTCGCCGCCGCGCCCGGCCGCCGCTGCGGTCAGAAACATCTGGTGCGCAGCGGCCGTCAGCGGCAGCGGAAACACGGATTTCTTCGCCGTGTCCAGAACGATGCCGAGGTCCTTGACGAAAATATTCACCGCCGACAGCGGCGTGTAATCGCCGGCGAGAATGTGCGGCACCCGGTTCTGGAACATCCACGACGAACCGGCGCTGTTGGATATGACTTCGTACAGCACCGCCGGATCGGCGCCTGAGCGCATGCCCATGGCCATCGCTTCTGCGGCCGCGGCGATGTGCACCCCGGCGAGAAGCTGGTTGATCATTTTCACCTTGGAACCGGCGCCGGGCGCATCGCCCAGGCGATAGACCTTCTGCGCGATCGCCTTGAACACGTCCTCCGCCTTGGCGAAATGCTCCGGCGCGCCCGCGCCCATGACGGTCAGCTCGCCCGTGGCGGCCTTGGCCGCGCCGCCCGACACCGGCGCATCTATCATGCCTATGCCCTTGGACGCGAGGCGCGCCGCGAGCGTTTCGGCGAATTCGGGAGCGACGGTGGAACTCGCGATCACCACCGATCCGGCGCGCATCGCGCCGGCGGCGCCCTGTTCGCCGAACAGCACCGTTTCGACCTGCTGCGCGTTGACCACCAGAACCAGCACCACGTCGCAGGCTGCGCCCAGTATTTCCGGCGTGGCGCAGGCGACACCGCCTTCGGCCGCAAACGCGTCCAGCACTTCTTTTCGCACATCGCAAGCGTGGGTGCGAAACCCGGCGCGCAGCAGCGATCGTGCGACACCCAGGCCCATGGCACCCAGGCCGATGACACCGACGTTCTTGGACATGATCTTCCTTCTTTAACCCGAATGGTTGGCGGCTGGCCGTGGGCGGGAGACGTCCGTCTTTACTTGGCCAGCCTCGCGTTGGCCAGTTCCAGGCGGTCGACGAGGTTGCGCACCAGCGCGCGCGTCAACTGCAACTGCCCGCCCAGGCTCATACGCGCCAGTGCCTCCGGCGCGAATTCGGCGAGCAGGATGGCCGTTCGCCCTCGCCTATGGTGTTGAGCAGGTGGCCTTCCAGCGTGACCTTGACCTGGCCCTGCGCGAGGAAGAAGAAACTCTTTCCCGGTTCGTTCTCGCGGATGATCGCCTGTTTCGCCGCGACCCGTGTCCAGCGCCCCGCGTGCGTAAGCTCCCACAACTCGGCGTCGGAGAGGTTCGCCAGCATGTCCACGCGCTTCAGGGCCACGAACTTCTCGCTGTCCATGATGGCGTCGGCCGGCAGCACCAGTTTGCCGACATCGGACAGCGCGAACGCGAAATCGTCCCAGGTCTCGTAGCGGAACTGCGGTTTCTTGCCCATCGCGCGCAACACCACGCGGTCGATTTCGTGCGGCAGCCCGGGGCGCAGGCTGCTCGGCGGCGCGGGGTCCTGGTGCAGGATCTTTTCCACCAGCATTTCCAGGCTGTCGGCGGTGAAGGGCCTCTGCCCGGTCAGCAGTTCGTACATCACCACGCCGAGGCAATACATGTCGCTGTGGTGGGTGAGCGGCGCCTCCTCGATCTGTTCCGGCGACATGTAGAAGGGCGAACCGATGCTGGCCGTCTGCACGGCTTGCGCCTTGCGCAGCAGGGCGGCGCCGAAGTCCGCGATCTTCACGTCGGTGCCCTGGGCGATCATGATGTTCGCCGGCTTGATGTCGCGGTGTACGATGCCCTCGTTGAAGGCGTAGGCGAGCGCGCCGCAGCACTTGAAGCCGATCTGCAGCACGTCGGCGACGTGCAGCAGCTTGTCGACGCTGACGTGCTGCGACAGGTCGCCGCCGGAAACCACCTCCATCGCGATATGGCCCGAATCCTCCTGCACCACCGCATCCAGAATTCCGACGATGTGCGGATGCTTCAGCTTGCCGGCGAGCGAGGCCTCGTTCAGAAACTGCGAGCGATAGACCGAACCGAACTCGGGATCCTTGAACACCTCGGGCTCGATCACCTTCAGCGCGACTTCCTTGCCGGAAAACGTGTCCACGGCGAGATAGACCGTTCCGGTCGCGCCCTTGCCGAGCTGCTTGCGGATGTCGTACTTGCCGATCTGAAGGCTCAGATCCAGTTCGAAGGGTTGATCCATCAGGCTTGGTCCATCAGGCTCGATTCATCGGATGGCGCCATTCTAACCTTTGCCATCCTCCTTTGCGCAACACCGATTTCAGCCGGCGGGGCTCCAGTTCGGTCCTAAAGTTTCACGCAGACGTTGCGCATTGACCCAACTGATGCCGACCTCGATTTTCGCGGCGACGCGGTGCGCGCGCGCGAGGTTGGTGGTCCAGATGGTGGTGGCCAGGCCGTACTGCGTGTCGTTGGCGAGCCGGACCGCTTCGTCTTCGCTGTCGAACGGGCGCACGTGGCAGCAGGGGCCGAAGATTTCCTCGCGCACCACGGCGGAATCCTCGGGCAATCCGGTCCAGATGGTGGGCTCGACCCAGCAGCCGTTGGCGAGTTCGCCTTCCATTTTCGGGATGCCGCCGCCGGTGACCACCGTGGCGCCTTCTTTGCGCGCCTGATCGTAGTACGACAGCACCTTCTTCTGATGTTCCTTGCTGATCAGCGGCCCGATCCCGGTCTTCCCGTCCTCCGGGCGGCCGGGCTTCAGGCCCTCGGCCTTGGCCTTCAAAGCCGCGACGAACTTGTCAAATATCGGCCGCTCCACGTATACGCGCTCGGTACCCAGGCACACCTGGCCGCAGTTGGCGAACACGGCGCGGCCCATGCCTTCCACCGCGGCGTCGAAATCGCAGTCGGCGAACACCACGCCCGCGTTCTTGCCGCCGAGTTCGAACGACACGGGACGCACGCGATCGGCGACCGCCTTCATGATCGCGGCGCCGGTGCGCGTCTCGCCGGTGAAGGTGACGGCGTCTACGCCCGGATGGCGCGTGAGCAGTTCGCCCGCAGAACCCGGGCCGAAACCGTGCACCACGTTGTACACGCCCTTGGGCACCCCGACCGCGTTCATCACCTCGCCCAGCAGCGTCGCCGTGGAGGGTGTTTCTTCCGATGGCTTCACCACCACGGTGTTGCCGCAGGCGAGCGCAGGCCCCACCTTCCAGGTCATCAGCAGCAGCGGCAGGTTCCACGGCGCGATCACCGCGATCACGCCCTTGGGCACGCGCAATGCGTAGTTGATGGCGCCTTTCTTGTCCGGAGTCGCCATCTGGAAGAACTCGCCCGGCACGTTCTTCACCACGTCGGCGAAAATCTTGAAATTCGCCGCGCCGCGCGGAATGTCGATGTGGCGCGCCAGGCTCGCCGGCTTGCCGGTATCGGCGGTCTCGGCCTCGAGAAATTCCTCGAAGCGCCGGTTGATTTCGTTGGCCACTGCGTAGAGCAATTCGGTGCGTTCGGCCATGTCGATCGCGCCCCAGGGACCAGCGAGCGCAGCGCGCGCGGCCTTCACCGCCACATCCACCTCGGACTCGCCCGCCTCGGACACCAGCCCCAGCAGCCGCCCGTCCACGGGAGAACGGTTCTCGAAGGTCTTGCCCGATGCGGCCGCGACGAATTCGCCGCCGATGAAATTAAGCCTGTTCATGCACTGCTCCCCCCTGTGCAAGCCCTGGCCTGCGTTATGCTCTATGCTAGCATCTGAGCACAAGACCCACACACAGGAGGATCATCAACCATGTTCAACAAACGAACAATGCTCATCGCCGCGCTGTGCGCGCCCCTCGCAACGCTGGCCACCGCGCTGCTGCAGGACGCCTGCGCGCAAGCCTATCCGTCGAAGTCGATCCGCATGATCGTGCCCTTCCCGCCCGGCGGCACCACGGACATCATCGCGCGCCTGGTGGCGCAGCGCATGACCGAGACCATGGGACAGGCGGTGGTGGTGGAGAACCGCGCCGGCGCCGGCGGCTCGATCGGTGCCGACGTGGTGGCCAAGGCGGCGCCCGACGGTTACACCGTCCTGATGCACAACATCACCTTTCCGCTGGCCTCCGCCGCGCTGGCGATCGCCAACCGCGCGCCCTACAACATCGACACCGACTTCGCCGGGATTTCGATTGCCGCGAACGTGCCGCTGATCATCACCGCGCACCCGAGCGTGCCGGCGAACAACCTGCGCGAATTCGTGACGCTGCTGCAGAAGGACCCCGGCCTGAAATACAACTACGGCTCCACCGGCCCGGGTTCGTACATGCACATCACGGGCGAGGTGATCAAGCGCGACGGCAAGATCGAGATGACGCATATCCCGATGAAGGGCGCGGCGCCGCTGAAGCAGGAATTGCTCGCCGGACGGCTGCAGCTAGGCGGCGACCAGTTGTCCTCGTCCATCGGCGACGTGAAGAAGGGCACGCTGAAAGCGCTCGCGACCAACGGGGCGCAGCGCATCCCGGCACTTCCCGATGTACCGACGGCGCGCGAGATGGGCTTTCCGCGGATCGAAGCCGAGGGCTGGAACGGGCTGTTCGCACCGGCGAAGACGCCGCGCGACATCATCGACCGGCTGGCGCGTGAAACCGCCGCCGCCGTGCGCCACCCCGACGTGCTGAAGCGCCTGGCCGACATCGCCGCCGATCCGGTCGGCTCGACGCCGGCGGAGCAGGACGCGATGCTGAAGAAGCAGGTGGCGCAGTTCCGGCCCATCATCCAGGAATTGGGTGTGACGCTGGACTAGTTGGTTTTCTCTCGGCGTATTGCAGTTCGAACATTGCAGGAATTGTCATTCCGAGTCCCCCTCCGGGGATAAACTTCGCGAGGAATCCGCTTTTTGAACCAATCAAGAAGCAGATTCCTCGGCGTGTTGCCTCGGAATGACAGCGTGTATTGGAATCGCCTCCCAAGAAGATCGAATAAAGGAAATTGGAAATGTCTGGTGTAGCCCTGATTACCGGTTCCGGCCGCGGCATAGGTGCGGCGACGGCGAAGCTCGCGGCAAAGCGCGGGTATGCGGTGTGCGTGAATTACCTCAAGAACGAGCAGCGCGCCGACGAGGTCGTGGCCGGCATCCGCGCGGGCGGCGGCAAGGCCATCATGGTGCAGGCGGACACGGCGAACGAGGACGAGGTGATCCGCATGTTCGAGCGCGTCGATCTCGAACTCGGCCCGATCACCGCGCTGGTCAACAACGCCGGCATCACCGGGCGCGCCGGGCGCCTCGAGAGTTTCGATGCGGCCGCGATCCGGCGCGTGCTCGATGTGAACGTGACCGGCGCAATCTTCTGTTCGCAGCAGGCGGTGAAGCGCATGTCGACCAAACACGGCGGCAAGGGCGGCGCCATCGTCAACGTCTCTTCGCTTGCGGCGACGCTGGGCGGCGCCAGCCAGTGGATACCCTACGCCGCAGCCAAGGGCGCGATCAACAGCCTCACCACCGGCCTTGCGCGCGAAGTCGCCGCCGAAGGCATCCGCGTCAACGCCATCAGCCCCGGACTGATCGAAACCGAAATCCACGCCGAGGCCGGCGTCGGCGACCGGCTGCAGAAGGTGATCCCGATGGTGCCGATGCAGCGCATAGGCACGGCGGAGGAATGCGCGGAAGCCATCCTGTGGCTGATGTCGAACGAGGCCGCCTACATGATAGGCACCACGCTGACGCTATCGGGCGGGCGCTGAGTTGTAGCGCGCGCCCGGCAAAATCACAGCCTGCCGCGGCGGGCCTGTTTCAACAAAAAACGCCCCGGGTCGAGTGCGGCGGCGAGATCGACCTCCAGCGGCAACGGTTCGCCTTCGATCATGCTGGCAAGCATTTCCCCCGCCAGTTCCGACCAGACGAGACCGCGCGAGGCGTAGGCCGAAGCGCAATACAGCCCGGGCAGGCGCGGCAGGTCGGCGAGGTGCGCGCCCGATAGCGCGGCCTTCTGCGCGCGCGCTGCGGCCAGGTCCGGCATCGCGCCCACCAGAGGCATGCGGTCCGGCGCCACGCAGCGAAATCCCACCGCGCCATCGAGCGCGCCCGCGTCCGCTTGGCAGAGCGCATCCGGCAGCATTTGCGCGACCCGCTGCAGGTTCGACTGGTGGCTTTGCAGTCGCGGTTCCGGGTCGTCGTCGTCGCGGTCGTAGGTGCTGCCCGCCACCACCAGCCCGTCGCTTGCGGGCAGCACGTAGCCGTTGCCGGTCAGCACCACTTGCGGCGCCCTGAGGTTTGCCGCGGGAACGTAGCTGATCTGGCCGCGAATCTGCTGCAGCGGTTGCGCGACGCCCGCGAGCCGCGTCAGGTCGTTCGAGTTGGCGAGAACGAGGACGGGCGCGGCGGCGATAGTCCTGCCGTCCGCGGCAAGGGCGTGCCAGTCGCGGCCGCGGCGCTCGATCGCGTGCACCGCGGTGCCCGCGTGCAGGGTAGGCGCCGGCGCACCGCGCGCATGCGACCCGCCTGGCGCAAGCTGCGCCGCAAGCAGGCTCAGCGGACGCATCCATCCGCCGCCTGAAAACCACCAGCCTCCGCTCGAGAGTCGGCATCCGGCGCGGATTTCCGCCTGGTCCCGATCCAGGAACTGCGCGTAATCGCACGGAAAGCCCTGCGCCGCGATGTCGGCGATATCGC
The DNA here is from genome assembly GCA_026399375.1 of Pseudomonadota bacterium. Lineage (GTDB taxonomy): Bacteria > Pseudomonadota > Gammaproteobacteria > Burkholderiales > SG8-39 > 2-12-FULL-64-23. The sequence continues at coordinate 2,977 of JAPLRD010000278.1, read as the reverse complement.
CCTGGTCGCGCTCCGCGACGAGCTGCAATACGCCGCAGCGCGCCCAGGCGATTTCCGCCCCCGCCTGCGCCAGCGCATCCCAGCGCGAGACCGCGTAGAGAAAGCCGTTGCGCGTTGCGCGCGACAAGGTGCAGTCGTCGCGCGACAGGTGCGGCGTAGCGCGCAGGCGCCGCGTTGGCGGGCATCGCCCGGCTTTCGACGAGATCGATGTGCCAGCCCCGCCGCGCGAGGCGCTCGCCGGCCGCAGCGCCGGCCAAGCCCGCGCCGACGACGATCGCGCGGCGCTCCGTCGCAGCCGGCTCAGCCACCGCAACCCGGCGCGACGGCCAGCGCGGCGCGTAGCAGCCGCGCAGCATGTCGCGCTTGCGCCCGAAACCGGGGCATTTTTCGATTGCGAATCCGGCCGCCTCCAGCCCCTGGCGCACCGCGCTCGCGCTGGTGTAGGTCGAGACCGTCGTGCCCGTACGCGCGAGCTTGGACAATCCGCGCAGCAGTTGCGGCGTCCACATGTCGGCATTGCAGCGCGGGGCGAAACCGTCCAGGTAAATGGCGTCGGCGTGCAGGCGCAAGCGCGGCAGCAGGTCGACCGCGTCGCCGAACGCCAGCGTCAGCGTCACGCGCTCGTCCTCGAAATGCAACCGGTGCAAACCCGCGGCCAGCGGCGGCCACGCCGCCTGCAACTGTGCGGCGAGCGGCGCGAATTCGCCGTAACGCAGGTGCAGGGTCGCGAGCGCGGCGCGCTCGAACGGATGCTTCTCGACAGACACGTAATGCAGGCGTTCGCAGCGTGTGGGATCGTCGCGCCATTCGCGCCAGGTAGCGAGGAAATTCAGCCCCAGGCCGAAACCGGTCTCGAGGACGGTGAAGCTGCGCTCGCGCGCCCATCGGCGCGGCAGATCGTTGCCCGCGACAAAGACGTGCCGCGCCTGCCCGGGCCCGGAGTCCGCGCTGTGGTACACGTCGCCGTAGACAGGTGAGACGGGTGTCCCGTCGCCGTCGAAGGCGAGTTCAGCGGGTTCGATGCGAATGCGCACGCTGGCCGGCTAAGCAGACACGCAGTTGAGCGGGGGAGACGCCTCGCTAGAACGCAACGTAAGGTCCGGTCCCCGCCGGGGTATTCGCCCCCGTGATGGCGACGTAGACGTTGCGCCCGTAGAAGAAAGGCAGCCCCCAATCGAAGCTGCCGCTGCCGAGCGCGAGTTGCGGCGCCCCGAGGTTGCCGAATACCGCGAACCCCGGATTGTTTCTCACCATCTCCGAGGCATTGGCGAGGCCGAAGCCGACCGCAGCCAGCTTGCCGTTCCTGCCCTGGATGGTGGCGGTCAGGTTCTTGGTCACGGACGGGCAGAAAAAGCCGGCGACCGCGGGATCGGTGCAGACGGGCGTGCCTGCGTCGGGGAAAAACAGCGCGTTCGACCCGCTGTCGATAAAGCTGGCGCTGAACGTCGCGCCGTTATAGACGGTGGTGAAATTCGCGGTGTCGGCATCGACGCCGATCACGGTCGCGCCGCCGAGGCCGTTGTTCGCCTGCGTGCCTATGCCGAACACGAGCGATCCGGCGAGGCTCGCCGCGACGCCCCCCGGCGCCGAAGGCAGTTCCACGATGACGCCGTTGTTGTTGCTGGCGAACAGGGTCACCGGGTTTTGCAGCTGCTGCGCCAGGGGCACCGCCGCCGTCTGGCAGCCTGTGGCCGGGCAAATGTAATAGATCCCCGGGCTGCCGCTCGTCGCGCACGCGTCGCCGCAGTCCTGCGGAAATATCGCCAGCCCCAGGATGCCGTTGGCGCGTAGCGTCGACGCCGAATTCTTCGACGGCCCGGTGGCCGCGCAGCGGCGCGGCACCAGCGGGAAAGTGGAATCGCCGATGACCTGGACGGCGAGCGAGTTCGCGCGTTCACCTGCGATTCGGAGGTCCGCCTGTTTCACCGGCCCCCAGGTATAGCCGTCGACGAAGTGGGCGCACTCGACCAGGGGATTGCCGAAGGCGTCCTTCTGCTGGGGCAGCGAAAGCGATGCGGGCAGCGCCGACGCCATGACCCGCAGTCCGCTCGACCCGGTGTCGATCAGGATGTTGTCTACGGTCTGGCAATTGTTGCTGCCCGGCGCGCACAAGGTGATGCTGGTAAAGGCGAGATTGACCGTGCCGCCCAGACCGGAATTGACCGAAATGGGCTGCACGTTGGACGCGGCGGCCACCACCGTGTTCGTGCCCGAAGTAGATGTGGTGCCGGTGGCGGTGCTGGTGCTGTTGCCTCCCCCCCCGCCGCCGCAACCCTGAATCAGCACCGAAGCGGCCAACAACCCGTGCAGCAGCCGGTTGCGCAAGGCGTGCGTCGTCATTGTATTTCCTCGGCCAGGACCCCGCGCGGCAACATCTGCCGCAGGTAGGCCCTGCCGGAAAACGCGCGCATGTGGCCGCGACTTTGCACCACCAGGCCGGATGCTTCGCCGCTGCGCGCAGCCGGGCCCGGCTCCTGCGGTCTCACCGCGACGGCGTACTGGTCGAAGTGACGCCCCAGCAACTGCTGCAGGTCCGGCAGCACCGGGCCCTGCCAGCTAATCGCGAATACCATCCCCGCTGGCGAGACATACTCGCTGACCACGGTCCCTGCGGGGAGCCGCATCCGGTACAGGGAAAACCTCTGCGTTCCCGAGATTTCCAGGGTCGCCTCCATCCGCGCCTGGTCCGCCTGCACGGAAGCCGCGTCCTCGCCCAGCGTCGCCACCGCCGGGACGCAAACGCCGCAGAACATCAGGGCGAGACAAACGCACACTGCCGATTTCACCGCCTTCATTCCGTTTCCAGTTCAGAGTCGAATAAAACTTGCGGGGATATGCGCCAAGGGGACTTTCCCTCTGAAGCGCCGCCCCTCATACTCCTCCAATATCTTGCCTTTGCAACATTCATTTTGCAGCCGGTTCTGGATCCAGGGAAAAATAGAAAGTCGCACCCTCGCCCACACGTCCGTCCGCCCAC
>JAPLRD010000096.1 GCA_026399375.1 Pseudomonadota bacterium | reverse complement strand
TTGGTCACCACGCCGCTGCCGGGCCGAGCGTTCATCATTGCCGGCATGTCTTTCGCGCCGCGGCCGTCGATCTTCTTGTGCTTGCTCGCGCCTTTGGCAATGTCATCGACATAGGCGTCTGACTTCGGGAAGGCCGCGATGGGAACGCTGGAGCTTTGCAGCGTGCCGACTTCGACGTCGATCGAGCCGACCAGGCCGTTCAGCGCGTGCACCGCCATCGCGGCATAGGTGCCGCGCGGGTTCATGGCCACGCCCGGGCCCATCCATACCGCCACTTTGGGCGCCGCCGCACCCATCGCACGCGCGACGCGCACGATCTGCTCGGCCGGAATCAGACATTCTTTTTCCGCCCAGGCCGGCGTGCGGTCCTTGAGCTCGATGTTCCACCACTTGATCAGACCGTGCGTTTCCTTTTCCTCGAATTTCGCTTCGTCGATCGGGTAACCGGCATAGAAAAGATTGCGGCCTTCCTTGAAGTTGCCGACGAATTCCTTGTTCCACAGCCCTTCGGTGAGCAGCACATGGGCAATGGCGCCGGCCAGCGCGCCGTCGGTGCCAGGCTTGACCGGCAGCCATTCGTGCGCCTTGGCCGCCGAGGTGGACAGACGCGGATCCACCGCGATGACCTTGCCGCGGGCGAGGATCTCGCCGAATCTATGGATGGTGTTCGGCACCATGCGGTTGGAAGCGAGCGGGTCGGTGCCCCAGACCACCAGGCAGTTGGTGTTGTTGAGGTCGTAATCGCGGTAAGCGAAAAAGCCCTGGGTCAGCCCGGGTCCCATCTTCTCGGCTTCGGCGCACATGGCGCTGTGGGAGAAGTAATTTGTTGTTCCGAATAACTTCGGCAGCGTGCCGTAGAGGAGTTCGGTGGAGGTGGCCGAATAGCGGCCGCGGATATAGGTGAGCTTGTGCGCTTCGTTGTTCCGCCTCAGGTCCATCATCTTGTCGGCGACGGTGTTGAGCGCCTCGTCCCAGCTGATCGGCACGAACTTCGGATCGACGCCGCGCCCTTTGAGCGGATTGGTGCGTTTCATGGGCACCTTGATCCGGTCCGGATCATAGGTCTGCTGCGGGATCAACTGGCCGCGGGGGCAGACATAGCCGTGGTTGGTCTTGGACAGCGGATTGCCCTGCACTCGGACCGCACGACCGTCCTGCACGAATATCTGGATCGCGCACCACTGGGTGCAGCCCTGGCAGGCGGTCGACACCCACTCGCCCTTGGCCGGCCCGGCGGACCTGGCTTTGCGCACTTCCATGGCGCTGGTGACGGGCTGCACGGCGCAGCCGACGACCATCAAGCTGCCGGCGCTGACCACCGACACCTTGAGAAATTCACGTCTTGTCAGTTTCATTTAGAAGCCCCCTTCGCGGAACCGAAATTGATTCCCCATGATTTTCGATTAACTCCGGCAAGCGGATTTGACGATCGTCAAGGATTCCGGCGAATTACTGGATTCGGGCTTTGGCGTGGTATCGGCGAGCAACGCCAAGATGGGCCGACAATCAGGATTCCGGCGCAGCGGTGGGCGGACCCGCGATACGGAACGTCAACGCTGCGCCGTCGCCCAGCGCACGATGTCCTGCGCCGGCATCGCCCCTGCCTGTCGCGCCACCTCGCGCCCGCCTTTGAACAGCGCCAGAGTGGGGATGCTGCGAATATTGTATTCGGCGCCCAGGCCCTGTTCCGCCTCGGTGTCGACCTTGGCCAGGCGCACTCGCGGTTCCATCATGCCGGCGGCCTGGACGAAGTGCGGCGCCATCGTCTTGCACGGGCCGCACCAGGGCGCCCAGAAGTCCACCAGCACCGGAATGTCGTTGCGCTCGATGTGCTTGGCAAAGGTCGCTGCGGTCAGTTCCACCGGGTGGGCGGTGAACAGGGGCTTGTGGCACTTGCCGCAGTGGGGCCCCAGCACCAGCTTGGCCTCGAGTACGCGGTTGACTACGTGGCAGTGCGGGCAGACAAGATGCAGTGAATCGTTCAAGACAGGCTCCTTGGTCGACGTGCCTGCGCACTAGATGAGAGCGGAATTGGCAATAGTCAACCGCTCATCGGGCCACCGTCACGCGCTTGCTTCCGCCCGGCGCGCGACCGGCACTTCTTTTCCGCAAGGCGATGCTCAGTCCTGCCCTGAGGCCAGCCACTGCTCGATCTTGTCCCGACTGGGGACGCCGCCCGCATGAACCACCTTGCCGTCTATCACCACGCCTGGAGTGGACATGACCCCGTAGCGCACGATTTCCGGCATTTCCACCACCTTTTCCAGGTTGATGCCGACGCCCTTGGCCTTCGCGACCTGCTCGATCAATGCAACGGTGGCACTGCAGCTGCCGCAGCATCCGGTACCAAGTACTTTTATTTCTTTCATGACGGACTCCTTGGTTGACTTGGAGCGTCCGACAGAATGTCCGCCGGGCGCCTGGTTTATGCAGGTACTAGGGGAAGCATCCCCTCGCCCCGCCCCTTGCGCTAAAGAACGGCGTTGAACACGTACCCCACGATCAGAATGCCCGTTGCGACGACGCCGACGAACGTGGCGATCAATCTCATCTTGAGCACCTTGCGCAGGATCACCATCTCCGGCAGTGACAGGGCGATCACGCTCATCATGAACGCGAGCACCGTTCCCAGCGCAGCACCTTTAGCGAGCAGTGCCTGCACGATCGGGATCACGCCTGCGGCGTTGGTGTACATCGGCACGCCGATCACCACCGCCAGCGGCACCGCCCACCAGACCTCCCTGCCCATGAACGAGGCCATGAAATCCTGCGGCACGTAACCGTGTATGCCGGCGCCGATCGCAATGCCGCCAAGTATGTAGGGCCAGACCTTGCCCACGATCTCGCGCACCGAAGAAAATCCTGCATCCAGGCGTTCACCGAGGCTGATGCTGCGTTCGTCGAACTCCGCGGAAGCGCGGGGCATGTCGCGCACCCAGTCTTCCAGATACGCTTCCATTTTCAGCCGGCCGATGACCCAGCCGGACAGGATTGCGACCGACAATCCGAGGCCAAGATAGAGCAATGCGACCTTCCAGCCGAACATGGCGAAGAGCAGCGTCAGCGCTACTTCGTTCACCATGGGTGCGGAGATCAGGAAGGAGAAGGTCACGCCGAGGGGCACCCCCGCCTGCACGAAACCGATGAACAGGGGCACCGCCGAGCAGGAGCAGAACGGCGTGACGATGCCGAGGCTGGCCGCCATGACGTTGGCCGCGCCTTCGGTGCGCCCGGCCAGGAGGGCGCGCGTGCGCTCAGGCGTGAAGTATGAGTTGATCATTCCCATGACGAACACGATGCCGGTGAGCAGCAGCAACACCTTGGGCGTGTCGTAGAGGAAGAACTGCAGCGCACCGCCGAGGTGGCTGTCGCGCTCCACCGGCAAAGCGGCCACCAGCGCCTCCGACGCGGGCATGAGGGTCTGGTACAGGCCGAACCAGGCCGCGGCGGCCAGGAGCAGAAACAGCAGCGGCCGCCGGTTGGGCCAGTGCCTCATCGGGGCAAGAACAGCGCTCATGCGGGTGGTTCCTTCGTCATCTTCAACCGGGGCCCGAATCAAGCCCCTACTGACGAAGACGAACGGCGCGGCAAAAAGATGCAGGCGGATCGCCCCGCCTGCGGCGGCGATCAGCCGACAGGCGGGCGCAGCACGAAATCGCTGACCTGCCCGTCGGCGTCCAGGCGCACCTGGCAGGCCTGGGTAAGCCGTTCACGCAGCCGCTTGCGCGCGCGTTGCACGCGCGATTTGGCGCCGGGCAGGCTCAGGCCCTTGCGCCGTGCGTACTCCTCCTGCGGCAGGCGTTCCAGGTCGCACAGGGTGATGGCCTCGCGATCCTCCGCGCTCAACTCGGAGAGCACACGCGGGAGGCAGGCCGCCAGGCTGTCTACCGTGGCGGCTTCCTCGATGTCGGCGCTCAGGTTCTCGGGCAGTTGCACCGTGTCGCGGGCGAGACGCAGGCGGTCGGCGAGCGCGTTGCGCGCGACTTCGTACAGCCAGGCCCGCGCATTGACGATGGCGCAGAAACGCTCGCCCTGCCGCATGGCCTTGAGAAACACGTCCTGCAAAATGTCTTCGGCGTCTGCCGCGTTGCCCATGCGACGCCGCAGCCAGCCGCGCAACTCGGCTTCGTGCTGGTGCCAGGCTGTCATCAGGCAGTTCATCTGCGGCTCTACGGGGCGGCGCTTACGCCAGCGCAGGCCCGCCTGGCCATTCGCCGCGCCGCAGCTTCTCCAGCCAGAACGCGCCGATCACCGTTTTGACGTCACCGATTTCGCCGTTTCGAACCAGCTCGAGCAGCGTCTCCAGCGTCATGTTGACGACCTCGAGAAACTCGCCGTCGTCGAGCTTTCCGCCTTCGTGCGCAAGGCCGCGCGCGAGATAGATCAGGATGCGCTCGGTGGCCGGCCCGTGGCCAGCGGCTCTTCGCCCGGATCGATCTTACCGGCGGGAAATTCGAGGCAATGGCGGCGTAGCGCATAGCGGTACTGGCGCTCCATCACCAGTTCACCCGAATCGAGCACCGGGATGATCATGACCGCGCCGTTGTGCTCGATGTATTCGCGCGTCGCCTGCGTGCCGTCGTGCAGGCTGACGCTGTCGCGCTTGACCCGCAGCAGCTTGCCCTCGAACACGGTTTCGCTGGCGAGCTCGCGCTCGCTCATGTCGGCGTGCTCCATGGCGCCCCGCTTCACGGCCGTTTCTTGCGGTACAGGTTGATCTCGTCGCGCAGCTTCAGCGCCGCCGCCCGCGCAGCCGCGGCGTAATCGCGGCCGCTGCCGGCGTAGAGCACGGCGCGCGAGGTGCTGATGATGAGCCCGGTTCCGTCCGCGGTGGCGCCGTTGGCGATCACGGCGGCGACGTCACCGCCTTGCGCGCCGACACCGGGCACGAGCAGCGGCATGTCGCCGACGATGGCGCGGATCTCCGCCAGTTCCCCAGGATAGGTCGCGCCCACGACCAGCAGCACGTTGGCGTTCGCATTCCAGTCGCGCGCGGCCTTCTCGGCTATGATCTGGTACAGCTTCCTGCCTCCGCTCGCTATGTCCTGCACGTCGCGCGCGCCGGGGTTGGAGGTGCGGCAGAGCACGATCACGCCTTTGTCGGCAAACCTGAGATACGGCTCCATCGAATCCAGGCCCAGGTAGGGACTGACCGTGAGCGCGTCGGCCCGGTAGCGCTCGAACGCCTCCTTTGCGTACATCTCGGCCGTGCTGCCTATGTCGCCGCGCTTGGCGTCCAGAATGACCGGTATCGCGGGATGGTTGCGGCGGATGTGCTCCATGGTCATTTCGAGCTGGTCTTCGGCGCGCGCGGCCGCGTAGTACGCGATCTGCGGCTTGAACGCGCACACCAGGTCGGCGGTGGCGTCCACGATCGCGCGGCCGAACTCGAAAATGGGATATTTTTCCCCGGCCAGGTGTCGCGGCAGTTTCGCCGGGTCGGGGTCGAGACCGACGCAGAGCAGGGTCTGGCCCGTGCTCCACGTGGCCTTCAGGCGTTCGACGAACTTCACCGGATATGCCTCGCGCAAACGTTCGGCGCAGCGCAAGCGGGCAACATCGGGGTGGGGACGGGAGCTTTGACGAAGCCCGCGCCCCGGCTCACAGGGATTTAATGGAGAAGTAGCACAGCGCCATCAGCGACTGCGGCAGTATGCCGAGCGCGAGCACCGCCAGGCCGTTGACCGAAAGCAGCACGCTCATGTCCAGGCTCGGTTCGATGGGCGCCGTGTCGATCGGCTCGTCGAAATACATGAGCTTGACGATGCGCAGGTAGTAGAACGCGCCGATCAGCGAAAACAGCACCGCGACCACGGCGAGCCAGGTCATGTCCGCCGCCAGGAGCGGCTGCAGCACCGACAGCTTGGCGTAGAAGCCGACGGTGGGCGGAACCCCTGCGAGGGAGAACATCAGCAGCAGCATGATGAAGGCGTACCATGGGCTGCGCGCGTTCAGGCCCTTGAAGTCGTCCAGGTTCTCCGCCTCGAAGCCGGCGCGCGACAGGAGCAGCACCATGCCGAAGGAACCCAGGGTCGTCAGCACGTAGACCACGACGTAGAACATGGCGGCGCTGTAGGCGTCGGCCGCGTTCAGCCAGTTGCCGTTGACCACGCCGGCCAGCAGGCCCAGCAGCATGAAGCCCATGTGCGAAATGGTCGAATAGGCGAGCATGCGCTTGATGTTGGTCTGCGCGATCGCGGCAAGATTGCCCACCGCCATCGACAGCACCGACAGGATCACCAGCATCTGCTGCCAGTCCACCGCGAGATCGAGGAGCCCGTTGACGAGCAGGCGCATGGCCATGGCAAAAGCCGCCAGCTTGGGCGCGGAGCCGATGAACAGGGTCACCGCCGTGGGCGCGCCGTGATAGACGTCGGGTATCCACATGTGGAAGGGCACCACGCCGAGCTTGAACGCCATGCCGGACACGAGGAACACCAGGCCGAAGGTCAGCACGATCTTGTTCGGGGTGCCGCTAGCGATCGCTTTCGCGACCATGGAAATGTCGAGCGTGCCGGTGGCGCCGTAAATCATGGACATGCCGTACAGCAGCAGGCCCGAGGCCAGCGCGCCCAGCACGAAGTATTTCATCGCCGCCTCGGTCGACTGCGCGGAATCGCGGTTGAGTGCGACCATGGCATAGAGCGACAGCGACAGCAGTTCCAGGCCGAGATACAGCGTCAGGAAATGGTTGGCCGAAATCATGACCATCATCCCCAGCAGCGCAAACAGCGCCAGGGCGAAGAAGTCGCCTTTCCACAATCCGCGGTCGGCGAGATAGGCGCGCGAATAGACCAGGGTCGCGGACACGGCGAGATAGGCGGCGAGCTTGAGCGCGTGGCCCATCATGTCGGCGACGAACATGTTGTTGAACGTGTGGGTGATCTGCGCCCCGGTAAGAAAGCTCACGTCCAGCGTCAGCATGGCGCAGGCAAACAGCGTCAGTTGCGTCAGCACGTAGGTGATGTCGCGCAGGCGTTGCGGCAGGAACAGGACCACCACCAGTATGACCGAGACCATGACGAGCAGGCAGATCTCGGGGTAGGCGGGCAGCAGGTTGGGCATGGGATAATTCATGGGATCGATGGCCTTACAGCTTGCTCGCCGCGAGGTGCTTCAGCAGATCGTTGACCGAGGCGTGCATTACCTCGGTGAAAGGCAGCGGGTAGATTCCCATGCCGAGCACGGCGGCCGCCAGCACGGCCAGCACCAGGAATTCGCGCGCGCCGATGTCTTTCAATTCGGCCACGTGATCGTTGGCCACGTCGCCGAATATCACCCGCTTGTACATCCACAGGGTGTAGGCCGCGCCGAAAATCAGCGTGGTCGCGGAGAGGAAGCCGATCCAGAAGTTGAACTTGACCGCGCCCATGATGACCATGAATTCGCCGACGAAGCCGCTGGTGGCCGGGAGTCCGCAGTTGGCCATGGCGAACAGCATCATGAACGACGCGAACTTCGGCATTGTGTTCACCACGCCGCCGTAGTCGGCGATCATGCGGCTGTGCATGCGGTCGTACATCACCCCCACGCAAAGGAACATGGCGGCCGAGACGAAGCCGTGCGAGACCATCTGCACCAGCGCGCCTTCTATGCCGTAGGCGTTGAAGATGAAGAAACCGAGGGTGACGAAGCCCATGTGCGCGATCGACGAGTAGGCGATCAGCTTCTTCATGTCCGTACAGGGCGTGGCTGGCGTCGGGCAGCACCGGCAGCGAGAAACGGATGAAACCGTAGGCGCCGAGCTTCAGCAAGATCGCCGCCAGCACCGCGGAGCCGCCCGTGGGCGCCTCGACGTGCGCGTCGGGCAGCCAGGTGTGCACCGGCCACATCGGCACCTTGACCGCAAAGGCGAGGAAGAACGCGGCGAACAGCAGGATCTGCGGCGTCATCGCGAGCGGCAGCTTGTGCCAGTCGAGTATGGCGAAGCTGCCGCCCGACTTGTCGTATAAGTACAGGAAGGCGACCAGCATCAAGAGCGATCCGAGCAGGGTGTAGAGGAAGAACTTCACCGCGGCGTAGACCCGGTTGGGTCCGCCCCAGATGCCGATCACCAGGTACATCGGGATCAGCGTCGCCTCGAAAAACACGTAGAACAGCATCGCGTCCAGGGCCGAGAACACGCCGTTCAGCAGTCCCGACATGATGAGGAAGGCCGCCATGTACTGCGCCACCTTCTTCTGGATGGATTCCCAGCCGGCCAGGATCACGAGCACGGTGATGAAGCTGTTCAGCAGGATGAACAGCACCGAAATGCCGTCCACGCCCAGGTTGTAGTTGATGTTGAAGCGCGGAATCCAGGGCGAAAACTCGACGAACTGCATGGCGCTCGTCTGCAGGTTGAAACCGGAATACAGCGGCAGGCTCACCGCCAGACCGAGCACCGCGCCTAACAGGGAAATCTGGCGCACCTGCGCGGCGTAGCGGTCGCTGAAAGCGAGCACCAGCAGCCCGAACAGGATCGGGATCCAGATGCTGAGGCTGAGCCAGGGAGTCGAAGTCATCATCGCCTCCTAAGCGTGTCCGAACCAGAGCGTGAGCAGCACGAATACCCCGATGATCATGGTGAACGCATAGTGATAGATATAGCCGGATTGGAACAGGCGCACGAGGCTGGATATCCACCCGACCAGCCGCGCCGTGCCGTTGACGAACAAGCCGTCGATGATGGCGACGTCGCCGATCTTCCAGAAGAACGAGCCGAGGCCGCGCGCGCCGCCGGCGAAGAACCAGTCGTTGAAACGGTCGAAGCCGTATTTCTCCATCAGGATGGTGACGAGGAAACCGGCTTTCTGCCGCAGCACCGCCGGCAGCTCCGGGCGGGCGATGTAGAGGTACCAGGCGGTGGCCGCCCCGGAGAGAGCCAACCAGAACGGCAGCGCGGTCAGCCCATGCAGCGTCATGCTGAGCACGCCATGAAACTCCTTCGCCATCTCCGCCATGCCCTCGTGGTTCGGGGCGATAAAGATCGCGGGGCCGAAATAATTGCCGTACAGCACCGTGCCTATGGTCCAGCCGGCGGCGATCGACGGGATTGCGAGCAGTATCAGGGGCAGCGTCACCACCGCAGGCGATTCGTGCGGCGTGTGATCGTGTGCGCCATGGCCGTGGTCATCCTTGGCCGCGGCATGGTGGTCGCCATGCCCGAAGCGCTCCTTGCCGTGGAAGGCGAAGAAGATCAGCCTGAAGGAATACAGTCCGCCGACGAACACGCCGGCGAGCAGGAGCAGGTGCGCGAAGCCGGCGCCCGGGGTGTGAGACATGTGCACCGCTTCGATGATCGAGTCCTTGGAGTAGAACCCGGCGAAAGGCGGCAGCCCCGCGTTGGCGAGCGCGCCGATCAGCATGGTCAGGTAGGTGATCGGCATGTACTTGCGCAGGCCGCCCATCTTGCGCATGTCCTGCTCGTGGTGCAGCGCGATGATGACCGAACCGGCGCCGAGGAACAGCACCGCTTTGAAGAACGCGTGGGTCATGAGGTGGAACATGCCGACCGAATAGGCCGAGGCGCCGAGCGCCACGGTCATGTAGCCCAATTGCGACAACGTCGAATACGCGACCACTCGCTTGATGTCGAACTGCACCACGGCGATCAGCGCCATGAAGAAGGCGGTGATGGCGCCGATGACCAGCACGAAGGACAGCGCCGCCTGCGACAGTTCGAACAGCGGCGACATGCGCGACACCATGAATATGCCCGCCGTCACCATGGTCGCCGCGTGGATCAGGGCCGAGATCGGTGTCGGGCCTTCCATCGAATCGGGCAGCCAGACGTGCAGCGGCACCTGCGCCGACT
>JAPLRD010000132.1:16082-16777 GCA_026399375.1 Pseudomonadota bacterium | reverse complement strand
CCTCCGGCGCCGGGTCCGCGGCAAGCAACTGCGCGAGTTCGCCCGAATCCGGCGGCAGTGCCGCGATGCCGAGAACGCGTTGCGCCGGCTCGGCATGTTGATGCGCAGGTGTGCGTGAAAACAGGTTGCTGATCATGGTAGGAGTCGGCTCGGCGTATCAGGTGCGACGCATGCAGGTTGATTTAGGGGCGGAGCGTGAATCCGCGCAACGTGATGGTAACCAAAAACGGCGCAGTCGGTGAACAAATCGGGAAGTTCAACCCCGGCAGAGCGAACAGCGATCGGAACCCTCAAACGATTTGCCGGCCTGTCGCCGTTCCGTTTAGTTCAAACGCCAGAGCGCGGCATTGAGCACGGTGGCGAAAGCGACCCATCCCGCGTACGGGATGAACAGCATTCCGGCGATGCGGTCACGCTGCCAGAACAGCAGTGTCGTAGCCAGGATCGCGAGCAGCAGAACGACGATCTCCGCCAACGCGCCGCCGATCGAGCGCAAGCCGAAGAACAGCACGGACCAGCCCATGTTCAGCATCAGCTGCAGGCCGAACAGCATCATCGCCCCCCGCGCCGCGTTCAAGCCGTCGCGACGCCACACCCTCCAGCCTGCGACCGCCATCATGAAGAAGAGCGTCGTCCAGACGGGTGCGAAAATCCAGTTCGGCGGATTGAACGACGGTTTTGCCAGGGCCGCGTAC
>JAPLRD010000132.1:10729-16062 GCA_026399375.1 Pseudomonadota bacterium | reverse complement strand
CTATAAGTTCGCGCCGGCTGATCAAGAGGGCAAACCCGCGCTAACCAAGCTTGCCGAAGAACCGCGTCAAGGCGCCGGCCGTCTCACGCGGCTTCTCGATCCAGAAAAAATGCGAGGCGTCCGGCAGCACCGCGAGTTCGGCGCCGGGTATGCGCGCGGCGATCAGGCGCGAATTCTCCGCCGGAAACAGCGGATCGCCCGCACCGGTGATCACCAGCGTCGGCGCCTTGATCTGCTTCAGGTCGGACATGCCGTCGAACGCGTCTATGGCCTTGAGGTGCCCCTTGACCGCGTGCAGCGGCGTGGGATTCTGGCTAACCAGATCGAACATGCCCTCGATCAATGCACGCTCGCGCTGGCGGAACTCCGGCATGTAATAGAGTTCTTCCTGCCGCCGCGCGACTTCGCGCGCGTCCATGCCGGCGCCGGGCACCAGCCGCAGCAGATCGCCGACGCGCTTTTCCGGCGCGATCGATCCGTGGCCGAAGGTGGTGCAGCCCAGAGCCAGGCCGCGCACCTTCTGCGGATGGCGCGTCGCCAGCCGCTGCGCGATCATCCCGCCCATGGATACCCCGAAGACATGGGCGGCCGGAAATCCCAGCCCGGAGATCACCGCGGCGCAATCGTCGGCGAACGCCTCGATGCTGTAGCCGTCCTGCGGCTTGTCTGAATGTCCCGTGCCGCGATTGTCCATCAGGATCAGCTGGAAGCGCTCGGACAAGGGCTTGAGCACGCCTTCGAGCCAAACCACCCTGCTGCGGCGAAAGCCGTTGATCATCAGCAGGGGCGGACCTTCGCCGCGCACCTCGCAATCGATGCTAACGGCGCCGGCGCTCAGCTTTGGCATGAAATGAAATCCCCTCGCGGCGCGAATCAGCCCTTGCCCGCGCCGGGCGCAGCCTTGGCCGGTGCGGCGGCCGGCGCCGCCGGTTTGGCATCAGCAGCAGGTTTGGCATCCGCTGCGGGCTTCGCTTCGGCCGAGGGTTTGGCTTCCGCTGCAGGCTTGGCTTCGGCTGCGGCTGCACTGGGCAGCAAAGCCTGGCAATCCGGCGCGACCTCGATTTTCTTCGCCCCGCCCAAATTCACGGCAAGACCGGCCACGCAGGCGGACTTGTCGATCAGCAGCGCGCGGTCCAGGATTGCGAGTGCCGCTTCGTTATTGCTACCGTGAGCGATCTGACCGACGATTCCCAGGCCCGTGAGCGCCGCAACGCGCGCGTCCGGCTTGCTGGTCTTCGCGCCTGCCACGGCTTCAAGAGCGGAGGCGATCTGCGGCTCAACTTTGGCGAGTAGCAGCTTCATGTTGTCCGATTCCGCTTGTTTCTGCTCCAGCGCCGCAGTCTTGGCCGCTGCCGCCTTGGCCTCGTCCTGCAGCTTCTTTCGTGCCACCGCCGCCGACTGGTCCGCTTTTTCCGTCTCGGCGCGCGCGCGCGATACCGTCGCCTCGAGTTCGTCGACCTTGAAATAGAGCATGGCCGCGACTGCCACCGCCAGCACCAGAAGAACCGTCAACCCCTGCGCCGCCCAGCGCACGGCTTTTTCCTGCGTAACATTCGTTTTCATGGCGTACTCTCTTCCCCGAAAAGTGAACCAAGCGCAATTGTACCCTCCCTGGTTATCCTCCTGCCATTGCCATCGAGCCAATTGGTTACAATCACGCAATGTCTGCACACCATGCCCGGATAGCGCGTTTCGGATCACGACCGAATCGAAACGGCGCCGGGACGCAAGGAAGGCGGCGGCCGAAATGGCGCGCGTATCTGGCAATCTTCGTCGTCGGCGCCGGCGCGGCGTGGGGCGCGGCGAGCGAACTGGGCTTTTCCCGCAGCATTACCAAGGGGCTGGTGGAGCATTACGCAGCCAGGTTCGGCTCAGCCAGTCGTACACGCCTCACCGGCTGGCAGGAGTTCGTGCGCGCCCATCCCGCCGAGCGGCGCCAGACCCAGGGAAGCGAAGTGGAACTGCTCAGCTCGGTGAACAATTATGTCAACCGCATCCCCTTCTTGAGCGATATGCAGCATTGGGGAGTGGAAGACTACTGGGCGACGCCGGCGGAGGCGCTGGCAAGCAACGGCGCCGACTGCGAGGATTTTTCGATTGCAAAATATTTCACGTTGAAAGAGCTCGGCGTGCCGATAGAGCGCCTCAGAATCACGTACGTCAAGGCGGTTCGCCTGAATCAGGCGCATATGGTGCTCGCCTACTACCCGGTGCCGAACGCGGTGCCGCTGATTCTCGACAACCTGGAAGAAAAGGTAAGGCCTGCAAACGAACGGACCGACCTGATCCCCGTCTACAGTTTCAACGACGAGGATGTACTGCTGACCCGGCCCGGACAGCGCGCCGCCAACGCCGGCAGTTCCCTGCAGATCAGGTTGTGGCGCGCCCTGCTGGACAAGCTGGAAAAGGAACTGCTCCTGTGAATGCGAACACCACTCTCTGCGCGAGAACAACATGACATTATTCAGACAGCTCTTTCTAGGCGCTTCCCTGCTGTTTCTGCTGGTGCTGGCCGGTGTCGAGGCGATCTACCTCTCCAACGCAAGGGTCTACCTGCAGCAACAGCTCGAATCGCACTCACAGGATGCCGCGACTTCGCTGGCGCTGTGGCTGGCGACGGTGGAGCCGCTGGAAGACCGCGCGCTGATCGAAACCGCGGTCAACACGTCGTTCGATCGCGGCTACTTTGCGTCCATCCAGGTGGTTTCGGTGAAAGGCGAGACGCTGGTGCACAAGCAGCTGGCGCCAGCACAGGGGGACGTGCCGGCATGGTTCACCAAACTGTTTCCGCTGAATCCGCCCAGCGCCGAATCCCTGATCAGTTCCGGCTGGCGCCAGCTCGGGCGCGTGCTCGTCACCAGCCACCCCAATTTCGCCTACCTGCAGCTGTGGCACACGGGCGTGCAGACCCTGGCCTTGCTGATGCTGGTCTATGCACTTTCGCTGGTCGCCCTGCGCGCGTTCCTCACCAATATACTGCGGCCGCTGACCGAGATCGAAGCGGCGGCCGTCGCCATCGGCGAGCGCGATTTCCGCACCATCGCGCTCGCGCCGAAAGCGCGCGAACTGGGACGCGTGGTCGCCGCGATGAACAGCCTGTCCGGAAAAATCAGGCGTTTCATCGAAGACGAATCGTCGCGCTCGGAAAAACTTCAGCGCGACGCCTACCGCGATCCGGTCACCGGACTGTACAACCGCCGGGGATTGGAGAACCAGCTGCAAGGCTTGTTCCATGCCGAGCACGACGTTTTTTCCGGGGTGTTCATACTGCTGGAACTGGGGCGCTTCAAGGACTACAACATGCGCCGCGGCTATCAGAGGGCGGACGAACTGCTCGCCCAGGTTGCACAGACGATCAGCGACGCCAGCGCCGGGAACCAGGCGGTCTGTTCGCGCTTCGGCGGTGCAGGTTTTGCGCTCGCCGCCGTCAACCTCGATTCGAGCGCCGCGGTCAAGCTCGCCGCCACGGTCAATTCAGCCCTGGACTCGGCCCTCGCCGAACAATCACCGGCCGATGGCATCAAGTTTCATTGCGGCGCGGTGTATTTCGACGCCGGCGCGCCCCCGTTGTCCGAGCTTTGGGCTGCAGCGGACACGGCCTTGACCCGCGCGCAGGAAAAAGGAGCCAACACCTTCGAACTCGTCGCGTTCGCCGAACTCGACCACAAGGGCCGCGGATCGAGCGCCTGGCGCGAACTCATCGGGGCGGCGATCGACTCGGGCAAACTCGCCCTTTATGCGCAGACCGTCATGAGCCTGCCGCAACGCTCTCTGCTGCAAAGCGAAGTGATGACGCGCATACTCGACGACGGCAGCAGTCCGGTGGCCGCCGCGCAGTTTCTGCCGATGGCCGCGCGCCACGGATTGATGCCCAGGCTCGACTGCCGCGTGCTCGACATGCTGATCGCGAGAATAGACACCGGCGCCGCCCTTTCCCCGGTCATCGCGATCAACATTTCGGCGCAGACCGTGGCCGACGCCGCCTCGCGCGGGCGCCTGATCGACTCCCTGCGGGGCCGGCGCGACGTCGCCGCGCGCCTCGTATTCGAAATGACGGAATTCGGCGCGGTCCAGGTTCCTGAGCTCACCCTGAGTTTCGCCGCCGAGGTCAGGCGCCTGGGTGCGCAGTTCGCCATAGACCACTTCGGCCTGCACCACGATTCACTGCGCCAACTGCACTCGCTGCTGCCGCATTACATCAAGCTGGCGCCCCTGTACACCAAAGAACTGTCGGAAAACCAGGACAGCCGCTTTATCGTCTCCTCGCTCATCAGCATCGCGCTGCCCCTGGAAATCGGGGTGATCGCGCAGGCGGTGGAATCCGAGTCCACGATACAGATGCTGCAGGAAATGGGTTTTGCCGGATACCAGGGATACGCCAACGGGCGCCCGGCGCCGATAGCCTGAAACCCGGCATTCGGTGCGGTTCTTCAGGCTTTGCGCCCTGCGTCCGCGGTCAGCCCCGCGGCTTCGATCCCGTACACGGCGCAGGTCTCGTCGTTATCCGAGGTGTCGCCGCTTATTCCGACCGAACCGATCACCTGACCCTCGCTGTTTCTGACCAGCACGCCGCCGGCGACAGGCACCATGCGTCCATCGGACATCGCGTTCAATGCGATGAAAAACGCGGGCATCTGCTCCGCGCGCCGCGCAAGTTCGCGGCCGCCGAAACCCATGCCCAGTACACCCCACGCCTTGCCCATGGCGATTTCCGGGCGCAGCAGGCTTGCGTGGTCCTCGCGCTTGAGCACTTTGGCATGGCCGCCGGCATCGAGCACGACCACGGTCATCGGCGCGAATTTCAGTTCACGCGCCTTTTGCAGCGCCTTGTCTGCAATCAAATTGGCGGATTCCAGCTGGATTGAGTTCACCGACATTCCTTTCAGTTCGACTTCTTGCGGGACTGGCCGCGTTCATGCCGCGCCATCTCTTCCATGACCGCGCACACGGCGGCCGTGTCTTCGCCGCCGCGGCCCTGGGCCACGGCGGCGGTGTAGTAGGCCGCCGACGCAGCCAGCAAGGGTGTCGGTGCGCCCAGAGCGGCGGCGAACTCGGAGATGATCTTCATGTCCTTCTGCCAGATATCCACTTTCATTCCCGCAGGCTCGTACTCGCCCCGCACCATCATCGGGCCCCGCACCTGAAACATGCGCGAACTGCCGGCGCCATCGCCCACCACCTTGAGGATCGCTTCGGGATCCAGTCCCGATTTCATCCCGAGAACAAATGCTTCCGCCGTCGAGACGTTGTGGATCGCGACCAGAAGGTTGGCGACGAATTTCATCTTGCTGCCGTTGCCGAACTCGCCGAGGTAATGCTGGGAACGCGCGAAG
>JAPLRD010000132.1:0-10565 GCA_026399375.1 Pseudomonadota bacterium | reverse complement strand
GCCGGCCCGCCGCCTGCTTTGGCAAAGGCGTCCATCCTGTCCGCGGACACATCGAAGCCGATCACCTTGAAACCGGCCCGGATCAGATTGGCCGACATCGCCGATCCCATGATCCCCAGCCCCACCATGCCGACATCGAATTTCATTGCATTCTCCATGGATATGGCCCTCGCTACATCATGACCGACGGCAGCCAGGTACTCAGCGGCGGATAGGCGATGATGACCAGGAGCGCGAGCCCGAGCATGATCATGAAGGGTATCGAACCGATAAATATGTCTTCGATTTTCGTCGAAGCGCCTAAAGACGATTTCATCGCGAACACCACCATGCCGAAGGGGGGCGTCAACAGGCCGATCTCGATGGCGACGATGCTGACCATGCCGAACCAGATCGGGTCGTAGCCGAGCTTGATCGCAACCGGGTACATGATCGGGATGGTGAGCAGCAGTATGGAAACCGAATCGATGATCATGCCAAGCAGCAGGAACACGACGATGAACATGGCGATGATCGCCATAGGAGGCACCGGCAGCCCCGCGGCCCATTCGCTCATCTTGGCCGCGAGGCCGGAAATCGTGAGCATGCGGCTGTACATCTGCGCCGCGATCAGAAGCAGAAAAATGCTGGCCGTGGTGCGTCCGATTTCGCCCAACAGGTCAACCGAGTTCTTCCAACTCAGCTTGCGATTGACGATCACCAGCACCATTGCGCCGGCGGCGCCGATACCGCCCGCCTCGGTCGGAGTGAAAAACCCGCCGTAGATGCCGCCCAGCACCAGTCCGATCAGCAGGATCACGCCCCAGGGTTTGAGTGCCGCACGCATTGCCGAGCCCATGTCCAGCCGTGCCATTTTCTCCATTCGCCCGCCCAGCGGCGGCTTGAAGAAGACCATCAGCCAGATGCCCAGGGACAGTATTGCGGTCACAAGCAAGCCCGGTCCGATGCCGGCGGCAAACAGCCTGCCGATCGACTGTTCGGTCAGCACGCCGTAGACGATCATCAATATCGAGGGCGGAATCAGCATGCCGAGGATGGCGCTGCCGGCGACGATGCCGTAGCTGAATTTGCGGTCGTAATTCAGCCGTTCCATCTCAGGAATCGCCAGTTTGGAGAATACCGCCGCCGAGGCCACGGAGACGCCTGTGATCGCGGCGAACACCGCGTTGGCGATGACCGTGGCAATGCCGATGCCGCCGCGGATGCGTCCGAACACGACCTGTGCGGAATTGAACAAGTCGCGCGTAGCGCCCGATAGGGTCGCCAGTATTCCCATCAGCACAAACAGGGGAATGACAGCGAACACGTAGTCCATGACCGCGCTGTAGGCGGTCGTATTCAGCAGGCTGACGGCGACCTGCGGCTTGCCGGTGATGCCCCAGATTCCGATCACGCTCAACAGCGCCAGCGCGACGCCGATGTGCACGCCGAGGAGAACCAGAAAGAATACGAAACCGACGGTGATCAACGCGATTGTCGTCGGTTCCATCAGAACTCCGCCTCGGCCTGGTGCAGGTTCTTGCCGCGGATCAGGTCCGTCAACATTATCAGGAACTGGATCGAAGTCAGCGCGGCACCGAGCAGTACCAGCGTGCGTATCGGCGCAGTCGGCACCCGCACCGGTTCCTCGCCCTCGAACTCGCCGATGCGCCATGCTTCGGCCATCGTGTCCCAACCGGAATACACGATCAGCGCAAACATGACCGCCCCCATGAGGCAGGTAACAATCTCCATGGCGCGGCGCACCGCGGGCGACATGCGGTCGACGAGGATGGTCGAGCGCAGATGCGCGCCGATCTTCAGGGTGTGCGCCATCTGGCACCACACCAGTCCGACCACCGAAATCTTGACGATCTCGGGCACGCCGAACAGCGGTGAATTGAAAAACGCGCGGCCGACAACGTCGACCGTGATGAGCGCCATGATCAGCAGCACCCAGACCGCACCGATGATGTTCAGGGCCGACATCAAGCCGTGCAGCAGCTTAACCGTCATTTTCATTTCGAATCCTCGATAAAATAGACGCCGCCCCGTCGACAAAAAACCCGGCGGGGTGGCGAATAGGCGAAATGAATTACTTGATGGTCCAGTCGCGCGGCAGCTTGACGCCGGCTTCCTTCAACGCTTTGATGTAAGCACCGACCGCAGCACCCGGTTGGCCGGCCTTGTTGATTTCGGCGGTGCGCTGGTTCGGGATGTCGGGGAGCGCATTCGCCCATTTGGCTTTCTCGGCATCGCTGAGCGAGCGCACGGTCGCACCGGCCGCCTTCATCGTTTCGACGCTCTTCTGGCCTTTTTCCAGCGCCGCCTTGGATTCGACTTCCGTGTATTCCTTGCCCACCTCGAGCATGATGTCCTGCACCTGCTTCGGCAGTTTCTTCCACGTGTCCTTGTTGATGGTGATCAGCACATTCGGGATCGCGCCGAAATCGGTGAAGGTGTAATTCTTGGCCACTTCATGCAGCTTGAAGCCGACGGTCGCGTCCGGAAACATGACCCAGCCCTCGTAGACGCCGGTCTGGAACGAGGTGTAGGCCTCGTTGAGGTTGGATTGCACCGGAATAGAACCCACCGCCTGCAGCCAGGGAATGTTGGGCCCCGCCGCCGCGACCTTGCGGCCCTTGAGCTGCTCGACCTTGTCCCACGCAAACGTGGTCAGCATGTTGTAATTGCCGACGCTGCCGATCGCCAGGAAGACCTGGTTGTACTTGTTCTCGAGGATCTTCTTCAGATCCGGCACGCTGTCGTAGACCTTGCGGGCCGCCCTGGCGGCGACCACAGGATCGGGAGTGCCGAAAGGCACGAAGTACGGAAAATTGTGCGCCATCAGCTTGGTCGGCTCGAACGCGACGTGCAGATCGGCGATATCGACCAGGCCGCTTTCAACCGCCTCCAGGCACTCGCCCAGTTTGCACACGGAACCGCCGTAGGCGTTGACCCATTCGATTTTGTGCCCGGTCTTGGCCTCGACCCGCTTGGCGATTTCCGGCGCGAGAAAATCGCGCATGGTGGTGATCCAGATCGCGGCGTCGGCCGGATGGCCCGCGCCTATGGTCAGCCGGAAGGAATCCGCTGACGCACTGCCCGCTCCTGCGAGCGCGAGCGCGCCCGCTACGGCGGCCTTCAGTATGGTTTGTTTCATGTTGTTATTCCCCCTTTGTGATTAAACTGAAATGGAGCGCGGCGTATCCGCCGACGCTGCAAATAGCTTGATTTATCACTATACCCGATTAACCCGGACATTCGGCCGTCCGGCCGCGCAGGACTTGATTGCGGTCAAGTCCTGCGGTCCGATCAGGAACCGACGGGGATGCAGCGGCAGTAAAGGTTGCGGTCGCCATAGACGTTGTCGGCGCGCGCCACCGGGGGCCAGTACTTGTGCGCGCGCAATTCCGGAAGGGGAAAAGCGGCGAGTTCGCGCGCATAAGCGTGGCGCCAATCATCGGCCAGCACCATGGCGGCCGTATGCGGCGCGTGTTTGAGCGGATTGTCATCGTGATCCATCCTGCCTTCCTCCACATCGCGAATTTCGGCGCGAATGGCGATTCCCGCTCGCCTCCTTCAGCGGGCGCAGATCGAGGATGCACTCGTGCGCGATCAGGCCGCCCGGTCCGCTGTAGAGAACCGGATAGTGCGGCGCGAGGCGCCTGGCGACGTAGTTCGCGTTCAGGATCGCGGCTTCACTCGCCGCGCGCAGGCCTTCGCACCCGAGCAGGGTGATGTACATCCACGAGATCGGCAGCACGCCGGCGCTGCCGTAGGGCGCCGCGGCCACCGCGCCGATGCGCGATGCGTCCTCGCCTGTCGCGCCGTGCCCCGGCAGGAACGGGGCGAGATGCGCCGCCACCGCCAGGGGGCCGACGCCGGGCCCGCCGCCGCCATGCGGAATGCCGAAGGTCTTGTGCAGGTTCAGATGCGACAGGTCGCCGCCGAAGCGCCCGGGTGCGCACAAACCGACCATCGCGTTCAGGTTGGCGCCATCGACATACACCTGTCCTCCGTGACCGTGGACGACGTCGCAGATTTCAGTGATGCCGGCCTCGAATACGCCGTGCGTCGACGGATAGGTCACCATGATGGCGGCCAGACTGGCGCTGTGCTCTGCGGCCTTGGTGCGCAGGTCCGCCAGATCGACGTTGCCCGCGGCATCGCAGGCAACGACCACCACCTGCATGCCCGCCATCTGCGCCGAAGCCGGATTGGTTCCGTGCGCCGATGCCGGGATCAGGCAGACATTGCGCCGGCCCTCGCCGCGCGACCGGTGCCAGGCGCGGATCACGAGCAAGCCGGCGTACTCCCCCTGCGACCCGGCATTCGGCTGCAGCGACACCGCGGCATAGCCGGTGATGGCGCACAGCATCTTCTCCAGGCCTAAGATCAGTTCGCGATAGCCTTCGGTCTGCGATTGCGGCGCAAACGGATGAATGCGCGCGAATTCAGGCCAGCTGACGGGCAGCATCTCGCTTGTCGCATTCAGCTTCATGGTGCACGAGCCCAGGGGGATCATGCACCGGTCGAGCGCGAGGTCTTTGTCCGCGAGCCTTCTCAGGTAGCGCAGCATTGCGGTTTCCGAGTGCTGGCTGTTGAATACGGGATGGGTCAGAAAGTCGCTGCTGCGCCTAAAGGTCGGCGCGTAGCCTTCCACCACGGCCTTTTCGATCTCCTCGAAATCGGGAACAGCCGCAGCCGGCGGCGCCATGACTTTCCACAGCAGGCGCACGTCGTCGCGGGTGCTCGTTTCGTCCAGGGAGACTCCGATGCGCGCCTGGTCAACCCGGCGCAGATTGATTGCGCATGCGTCCGCCGCGGCATGAACCGCGGCGGTTCGCGCGCCGGTGGCCAGGGTCAGCGTATCGAACCAGGAGGCATTTTCCATTTCGACGCCCATCTGACTCAAGCCCGCGGCGAGAACTCCGGTCAGGCGATGGACTCTTTGCGCGATCCGAACCAAGCCCTGCGGTCCGTGATACACGGCATACATGCCCGCGATCACCGCCAGCAGCACCTGCGCGGTGCAGATATTGCTGGTCGCCTTCTCGCGCCGTATGTGCTGCTCGCGCGTCTGCAGCGCAAGCCGGTAGGCCGGATTGCCCTGGCTGTCGACGGTCACGCCGACCAGGCGCCCGGGCATGTTGCGCTTGAGTTCGTCGCGGGTAGCGAAATAAGCGGCGTGCGGACCGCCGAAGCCGAGCGGCACGCCGAAACGCTGCGCCGAGCCCACCACCACATCCGCATCCCATTCGCCCGGCGGGCTGAGCAGCGCCAGGGCGAGCAAATCGGCGGCGACGACCACCATCCCGCCTTTCGCATGCACCGCCTGCACCAGCTCGCGATAGTCGTCGACACCGCCGTTCGCCGCCGGATACTGCAGCAGCAGGCCGAAGCAGTCCGCGTTTGCCGCGGCTGCAGCCGGGCCCACTTGCACTTCGATGCCCAGCGGCTCCGCGCGCGTGCGCACCACGGCGATCGTCTGCGGCAGCACCGATTCGGCGACGTAGAACGTCCTGCTCGAACCCTTCGCACTGCGGCGGCACAGCGTCATCGCTTCGGCCGCGGCAGTCGCCTCGTCGAGCATGGACGCATTGGCGATCGCCATGCCGGTGAGTTCGCACACCATGGTCTGAAAATTGATGAGCGCTTCCAGGCGGCCCTGCGAAATCTCCGGCTGGTAGGGCGTATAAGCCGTGTACCAGGCGGGGTTCTCGAGCACGTTGCGCAATATCACGCCCGGAAGTTCGGTGTCGTAATAGCCCTGCCCGATGAAAGAGCGGCACACCTTGTTCCTGGTGGCGATGCGACGGAGCTCTTCGAGCGCAAGCGCTTCGCTCTTGCCCGCCGGCAGATCCAGGGCCGCCTTGCTGCGAATGGCCGCCGGAACGACGGCATCGATCAGCGCAGCGCGATCAGCGAAGCCCAGCGCTTGCAGCATCGACGCCTGGTCGGCGGCGGCCGGACCGATATGGCGCCGCGCAAATGCGTCGCGCTGCTCCAGTTCCGCCAGCGAGACGCGCGGCCGCTTCAGCGCGCACAGCGCCGCGTCATCGAACCTCGCGCGCTCATTCATTTTCGGCATGTCCGGCATAAGCGGCGGCATCCATCAGGCCGCCGAGATCATCGGGATTGTCGGGCTTGATCCTGAACATCCAGGCGGCATAGGCGTCGGCGTTGATGCTCTCCGGCGATTTCGCGAGAGCGTCGTTGGCGGCCACCACGACCCCGGCCACCGGCATGTTGATGTCGGCCGCGGCTTTCACCGATTCGATCACCGCGCAGGCTTCGCCCCGCGCGAATTTCTTCCCGACCTGGGGCAATTCCAGGAATACGATGTCGCCCAATACTTCCTGCGCATGGTCGCTTATACCGATCGCTAGCGTGCCGTCGGCATCCTGCCTGATCCATTCGTGCGTCTTGGTGTACTTCAAATCGTTCGGCGTTTTCATTTTTGCACCCACCCTCAGAGATTGATCAAGATTTTCCAGTTTCGGACAAAAGGAGGCTTCACCACTGTCGCCGCAAGCGGCCGGTCGCGCACCGTCACGTCGACGGTCGCGCCAGCGCGCACGCGCAACGGAATCCGCGCCAGCGCGATGGAGCGCGCCAGCGTCGGCGAGAAGGTGCCGCTGGTGATTGCGCCCTCCCCTTCGGCGGTCGCCACTTTCTGGTGGCCGCGCAGAACGCCGCCTTTGTCCGCGAGCAGCAGCCCGGCCAGTTGCCTGTGCTGCCCGTGCGCGAGCAACGCGGCTTTGCCGATGAATTCACGCGTACCCTCCAGGTCTACGGTCCATGCAAGGCCGGCGTCCAGCGGCGAAACGCTCTCGTCCATGTCCTGGCCCCACAGATTCATGCCGGCTTCCAGGCGCAGCGTGTCGCGCGCGCCCAGTCCGCAGGGTTTGACTCCGGCATCGGCGAGTCGCCGCCACAAAGGCCCGGCGCGGGCCGCGGGCAGCACGATTTCGAATCCGTCTTCCCCGGTATAGCCGGTGCGCGCGAGCATGAGTTCGCCGCACTACGCGGCATGAAACGGGGCCATGGCGGCGCTTTCCGTGCGCGTCTCGGGCAGCGCCTGCCATACCTGCTCGCGCGCGGCAGGGCCCTGCACTGCGATCATCGCAAGGTCGCGGCGCGGCCGGATTTCGAGCGCCGCACCGGTTTGACGGTGCGACTCGATCCACGCCCGGTCGACCTCCGCCCTGCCCGCGTTCACGACCAGGCGAAAGAAACCGTCGGACATGAAATAGGCGATCAGATCGTCGATGACGCCGCCTTCGTCGTTCAGCATGCAGGAGTACAGCGCGCGGCCGGGGACCTGGAGCCTGCCTACGTTGTTGGCGAGCAGGCGTTGCAGGAATTCGCGCACACCCGCGCCGCGCAGATCGAGCGCGAGCATGTGCGAGACGTCGAACATGCCGGCGCCGCGCCGCACCGCATGGTGCTCCTCGATCTGCGAGCCGTAGTTGACCGGCATGTCCCAGCCGCCGAAATCGACCATGCGTGCGCCCATGGCGCGGTGGGCGGCGTTGAGCGGGGTTGATTTGAGCATATTCTCCTCGGCAGCAATGAAAAAAGGGCAACGACGGCCTTTCGGCCAACGTTACCCCTCTGTCCTTGATACCTGAGAGATTACAGCCCGACACAGACGGCTGCGAGCCCCTTCGGTGGCCGCCAATTCGACGGCTGCTCTCCAGAGTGACGGAAGCTCCGCTTCCGCTCGACCGGTCCTTTTGCCTGAGAGTTTCTGGGTATTGCGCCTTCGGCGGCCACCGCAATCTGCGGCGGCGCTCTCCCAGTCGAGTTGAATTGACTGTAGGCGCCGCGCCAGGCTTTGTCAATGCGAAAAGTCAAACATGCTGCGAGTACCGCGTGTGCCGGCTCGCCATGGCCCGCCGCAGCCTCCACAAGACGGCCGGACCGGTGTAATGTATCGCAATAATGAAATCGAAATCATTCAGATTGGGCTCGCGCGCCGACAAGGCCATCCGCCTCGCTTATGTCGCGGTGGTTGCCGTTCTCGCCGCGTTTGCCTTCACGACCTACCAGGAACTGCAGCGACAGCGCGGCGCGCCGGTGATCCTGCCGCGTTATGCGTTCAACATCGTCAACAATCCGGAAAAAGCGAGCGTAGTCCAGGCCATCGGCACCTGGTATGCGGCGGACGGCCAGCCGTCGACCCAGACCCTGCAGACGACCACCATCGAATGCAGAAAGGCGCGCCTGCAGTGCGCGGAATCGACCGCGATGGTGTCGGTAAGCGAAAAGGGGTTCCTCGACTCGGTTTCCACGGTGTTTGAAGTCGAACGCTGGACCGACGACGATATCGTCACCAAACCGGAAAAGGCCCAGTGCACCACCCGCACCATCAGCCTGGACCTCGTGAACCGCCTGGCGAGCATCGTCATCGCCGCCATCCCCGACGCCGACAAATGCAAGGAGCTGCCGCGCACGCTGCGGCTCGAAGGCGGCGCGAAAGCGCGTTCCGACGCGCTGGACAAGGTGAAATAGGCCGCGCTATCGCGCAGGCGTCATTCGCGCCGGCGTACTGCGAGACTTTGCGTCGACCGGCCGACCAGCCCCAGCGTATCGAAGATCTGCCCCTCGGCCAGACCCGCCCCGTTCGTCCCGAGCAAGGTGCGCGCGTCGATGCAGATCCATTCGCCTTGCGGCCTGCGCAGCAGGTTGACGGTGAGGTCGGAATTGACGAAGGTGTACTTGTCGAATCCGAGGATGGCGCTGATGCCGTTCCCCGAGTCCGCGGCGACCGCAACGAGTTGCAGCGCGCTCGTTTCCTCTCCGGCCACGAGCGGATGGCGCATGCGGAACCAGACCGCAGACGGGCCGCGAAAGAATACGCCTTGCGCGACCCGGCTTTCGATCAGGTCCTGAATGCCTGTCATCTCGGTGGAAAACGGAAATCGCTGGGCAGTCGATTGCTCGACCGTGCGCGGCGCCTGCGGCAGCGGATGACCCGCGAGACCGGCGGGCAGCTCCAGCGCGCTTTCCCGCTGCGCCACCGCGGTGAAACGCGCCACCTCCTTGCCGCCGGAATGCAGCCGCGCGGAAAAATGCGCCACGTTGCGCCCCGCGTAATCGGTCTGCACCTCGAGCGCGAGCTCCGCGATGGGGACCGGACGCAGCAGATTCGCCGTCAGGCGCGCGATGTGCGCAAACCCGAGCGCGGCCGCGGCGCGCTCGATGCTGCGCGCAACCAGACCGATCGGCGGGCCGGCGTGCTGGTGGTCCGGATGCCAGGGGCCGCGGGTCAGCCCGCTCGACGCGTAGGCGCCGTTATCGAGGGCCACGTAGGCACTCGACGGCGCTGAGTGCGACATGTCGCTAGTGTCCCGAATCGTTAGTTCGTTGAACAATCATTTGCTCAATCATTAGTGTCAAAAATAGAAAAGCGTCGAAATCGTCGCCAGACAAGGCGCAAAGCACAGCAAGCCTGGACGGCTTGCGAGCATTTGCAACGCCGTATGGCGCCGATTCTCGGCGTCTTTTCTTCAGCGAATTAATGATTCGGGACACTAACTGCCGAAACCATCTGCAACCATGACCTCGATCAAACGCGGTTCGCCCGACTGCAACGCCTCGCGCAGCGCGGGCGCGATTGCCTCGGGGTCGGTGACGCGCTGCGCCTTCACGCCCATCGACCGTGCAAGCCCGGTGTAATCGATCTCGGGATCGCGGATGTCCATGCCGGTGAATCGATCGGTGGAGCGCATGGACACCAGCCGCTCCTTGAGAATGCGGTAGCTGCGGTTGTTCGCGATTACATAGGTCAGCGGAAGTTTCAGGTGCGCCGCGGACCACAGGGCTTGTATGCCGTACATCGCACTGCCGTCGCCGATCACCGCAACCACCGGCCGCCCCGGCTGCGCCAGCCGTCAGGGCACCGATGTATCCGCCCCGATTGGCCCGGACGTCCAGCGAGCCGAGCGTCACGTCCACCGCCCCCTCCACGAACGCCTGGGTCGTGCCGGTGACGATGTTGATGCCGATCGACCCCGCGATGCCCGTGTTGTTGCCCTTTTTACTGCCCTTGGAGATCGCCAGCGCACCGGCGTTGCTCGAGAGAATCGTCTGATTGTCGGCCCGGACGGCGAGGGCCGCGGCGGCGATGATCGCCGGATTGTTGATGTAGGCTCGGGCGTTGTCATGGACGACGTTGATCGACACGGCCCCCGCGCCCGCGATGCTCTTGCTCGCCTGATCCTTCAACGGCGCGGGTTTTGTGACGGTGTCGTTGCCGCGGGCCGAATCCCAAAACGCCATGAAGGAACTGTCGGGCTTGACGTATCCAGCCTTGGGCGACGTAACCTCCTTCTTCGAGGCCAGCGAACCGGCGAGCGAGAGCGCGAAATCCTTGGCGGCGTTCTTCGCGTTCACTTCAACCCGACCGCCCGAGGTCAGCGTCGTCGCGGCCGTTCCGGCAGCCTGATCGGACGCCTGGCCGACGTAGGCCTGCGTATCCCGATCGATGGCGTTCACCACGATTGAGATGCCCACCGTGGTCTGGCTGCCCGTCGAGAGCACCCCAACGATGTTGTAGACGTCGCTGTTGTCCTCAG
>JAPLRD010000253.1 GCA_026399375.1 Pseudomonadota bacterium | reverse complement strand
TGGCCCACGCCGGCGGCGCCTCGGCGCTGCTCGTATTTCCCTCCGGCGTGTACACCTTCGGCCAGCGCCCGGAAATGGCGGTGGACTATTTCAAACGCATCGCCGACGCGACCGATTTGCCGCTGATCCTGTTCCAGTACCCGCTCGCTGGCGGCCAGGGCTACCCTCTGGCCACCCTCACCCGGATCATGGACGCGGTGCCCAGCGTGCGCGCGATCAAGGACTGGAGCGCGAATCCGCAACTGCACGAGCGCCAGATCCGCGTGCTGCAGTCGCGCACGCCGAGTGTCACCGTGCTGACGACGCACAGCGCCTGGCTGCTGAGTTCGCTGGTTCTGGGCTGCAACGGACTGCTTTCCGGCAGCGGCTCGGTCATTGCCGATCTGCAGGCGCAATTGTTCCGGGCGGTGCAGGCAAACGATCTCGCGACGGCGCGCAAACTGAACGACCGCATCTGGCCCACAGCCGAAGTCTTCTATACCGAACCTTGGGTGGACATGCACAACCGCATGAAGGAAGCGCTGGTGCTGCTCGGAAGGTTGCCGCGCGCCGTGGTGCGCCCGCCGCTGATGAAGATACCGGCGGCGGAAATCGAGCGCATACGGCAGGCCCTGGTCGCCGCGGGACTACTGGCGGAACAAGACGCCAAGGCGAAAAAAGTCGCCTGATCCCGCGCGCCCGCTGCAGCACGCGACTGCCGTGGAGCCTATTTGAGCTGCGGCAATGGCGGCTTGGCGCCTCCGGGCAGCGGGGTCCGGTCCACGTTCAATACCATGGACACCAGCACGTAATAGCCGTTGACCGCGATCAAATCCATCACGCCCTGCTCGCCGAACTTGTCGGCCACCGCTTTGTAGGTCGCGTCGCTCACGGCGTGGGTCGTATGCAGTTCCTGCGAGAAAGTGTAGATCGCCGCCTCGTCATCCGACATCCCGGCGGGCCGCCGGCCCTGTGCCAGATCTTCGGCGATCGCCGGGTTCAGGCCGGCTTTCAGCGCGAGGCGATGATGTGCGAACCACTCGTATTGCGCGCCCCACTGGCGCGCGGTGACCAGAATGGCAAACTCGTTCAGTTTCGCCGGCAGCGTGGTCTTGAAACGAATGTACTCGCCGACCCGGCGCAACTGGTCGGCCAGCAAGGGGCTGCGCAGGTACACGTTGAACGGGCTGCCGATGGTGCTCGCCCCCGGCACCACGGCGGCGCTGCCGGTCGACGATGTCGGACCCGCCATGACCGCGTCCGCGTACTTGCGCTGGTCCGGGGTCATCTCGGCAAACGGAATCAGCTTGAATCGACGCGGGTCTTCCTGCGCCACCGCGTTGCAAGCGAGGGCGATCGTCGCGGCCGCCAGCACCGCAGTTTTCCAATTCATCATGCCTGTTCCTCCATGCACCGGCCAGGGCGCACGCCGCGCCCTGCAGCCAATAACTCGAAATAGCGCGGGCGGCGAACTTCCCGTCGGATGCGAATGCCTTCCCGATTGCCCCCGCTTTCCGCGAGGTCGCGGCTGACGGGGGAGCGACGACCGCGGGCTACAAGGTCTTGATCTGCACCTTTCTCCACTTGATGACCCCGCCGGTGACGCCTTTGACGCCGGGACCGAACTGGAGTGCAAACGGTCCGCTGGCGAAACGGCCGTTCTCCGTGCTGACGGTGACGACGTCGTTGAGCTTGACGCTCAAGTGCGCGCCCTTTGCCACGATTTGGTAGGTGTTCCATCTGCCGCCGGCTTTGTAGACGGCCGGCACCGGCACCCGCGCGAAATCGACGATCGCGCCCGTGCCGTAGATCGGATCGGGGCGTATATCCCAGATATTCACTTCGTAGGAACTGTCGGCGCCGACCTTGTTCGGGTCGGAGGCGCGCAGGAATATGCCGCTGTTGGTATCGGTTTCGGCCCAGAACTCGGCATAGATCATGAAATCCTTGTAGGAGTTCTTGGAGACGAGATAGCCGCCCTTGCCCTGGTCAGCCACGATCGCGCCGCCCTCGGCCCTCCAATTGGCCTCGCCGATACGGTTCCAGTTTTCGAGCCCCTTGTCGCCATCGATCAAGGTGACCCACTCCGGACCCCACGGGTGGTTTGCACAGCCGAAAACGGTGAACGTGACAACCAGCAGTCCCATGGTGATGAGAGACAAGCGCTTCATTGTGATCCTCCTCCAGCGTTGATGACGATTGAGTCAAAACCGGTGTTCCGGTTTCATTCTTGTGCGAAGCGACGGCAACCATGCCAACCGTCGTTCCGACCGTGGCTGGATTGACCGCCAGCGCTTCCTGCAGCATGCGGCGTGAAGTATGGGGTACCGCGCATCTGACGGTCAAGCCGCCGGGTGCGGATCACGCGCCAATGCATCTTCAATGTTCAACAGGCTGCGACCGCTTCGGGAAGCCGCATGCACAGGCAGGACACCATTCGTCGGCGATTCCGGCTTCGTAGTATGCCGCCTGAAGCCCTTCTCAACCGGTGACAGCGCGCGCCAATACCCGCGCAGGCGCTCCGTCGCAATCGGTGATATTGAGCGGAAGGAACATGAATTCGGCACGCCTTCCGGCGAGCGCATCAAGATTGGTGACCTGCTCTGCGATCAGCACGCCGGCGGCAAGCAAGATCCGGTGAACCGGCCCGGTGAAGCCTGCCGGCCTCCGGTCGAGTGCGACGTCCGGGGTCGGCATGTCCACCGCCACCAGCTTCACCTTTTGCCCTACCAGCCACTCTGCCGCCGCCAGCGACAACGAAGGATGCTGGTCATAATCCGGCGTGCCAACCTTCGCCGCCGCGCCGCTGTCGATGGCCAGAATGTCGCCTGGCTCCAGCACGGGGCGCATGCGCTCGAAATCGTCCGGCTCGATCAGGCCGTACCGCGGCTTGTCGATCCGCCACACGACGCCCGGCCCCATCAGGCGCGCCAGCGGGATGTCCTGGAACGCCGGTCCGTCATTGAAGAAATGGCGCGGCGAATCGACATGCGTTCCGGTGTGCACGACCATCTGCATTTCGGTGATGTTCAGCGGCCGTTCCGGAATGGAGGCGAGGCGGCTGAAGCGCGGCGGCGGGAACAAGGCGATGCGCGGAACCGAAGGCGACAGCGGCCAGGTGAGATCGATCCAGTCGCCGTCAGGCACGCCCGGTCTTGGCGCCGGTAAATCCATCCAGCCGCGCCAGCCGTTTCCAGGTATGGTCTTGCCGCTATCGCACATCGTGCGCCCCCTGTTTCAGCCGTGCAGCAATGCGCTCACGGCGTCCACGTTGCGCGCCTCGGTCAGCGAGTGGATCGCGCGCAACAGCTTGTCAGTCCGACCCGGGGTGAATGTCGCGGAGACATTCTCGCGGAACTTGGCCTCGATCTCGGCCGCGCTCAGAGGATCCTGCGGATCGCCCTTCGGAAAAAGAACCGTTTCCGCGAACGACGCGCCGTTCTTCAGCGTAATCGTCACGCGTGCCGGAAACTTGTCGGGATAGAGCTTGTTTAGTTCGGGGTCTGCAATCACCTCGGTGCTGGCAAGAACTTCCCGTAGCCGGGGATCATTCTTCCCGTAGCCGTGGATCATTTATGCGCGACGGCGAGAACTGCGCCTGCGTCAATTTGCCGTCGATCGCGGCGATCGCCATGCAGTAGGGCACGGAAACCCGCGCCGCCATGACGGTGGAAACATCCTTGTTCGAAAAATGCGTTTTGACCGTGTTGTAGGTCTCGTTGGTGATGCGGGCGATCTGCGCCGGGTCGATGCCGTGCTTGTGCACCAGCGCCAGCGTCGCCTGGATCGGCGCGTGGCTCGCCAGGATCGAAGGGAAATATTTGAAACCGTTCTGCAGTATCTCCCAGTTCGTGCCCAGGCCCTCGACCAGCTTTTCCGGCCTGGGTTCGGTTGAAAAGGCGTTGAGATAGCCCCTTGGGTGCTCGAGGATCGCAAGCGGGCTG
Source organism: Pseudomonadota bacterium (assembly GCA_026399375.1). Classification (GTDB taxonomy): domain Bacteria; phylum Pseudomonadota; class Gammaproteobacteria; order Burkholderiales; family SG8-39; genus 2-12-FULL-64-23. Next base: position 1,376 of record JAPLRD010000253.1, on the reverse strand, counting down.
GTGGCACCCAGCCGCGCGAGCTGCGCCGACAGAATACCGTTGAACGCGGCTTTACCCGGATGAATGCTCTTGGTCATGTCGCCGGACTCGAAAAACGTGTTGAGCCCGGCCGCCTGCGTGCCGGCGAGTCCGAGCGCGCGCTGCACGCCGTCGGCATCGAGTGCCAGCGCTTTCGCCGCCGTCGCTGCAGCGCCGAAGGTGCCGTTGGTCGCGGTCGAGTGCCAGTAGCGGTAGTGCGTGGGCATCACCGCCATGCCCACCCGCACCGCGACTTCGTATCCCGCGACCAGCGCCACGATCAGGTCACGCCCGCAAAGGCGCTCGGTCTGCGCCAGGGCGAGCGCAGGCGGCACCACTACCGAACCGGTATGAATCAGCGCACGCTTGTGCGTGTCGTCGTTGTCGGCCGCGTTGGCCAGGATTCCGTTCGCCAGCGCGGCGAACGCCGGTTGCGACCTGGTTCCGGCGCTGCCGATCACCGATGCGCCGTCGTCGCTGCCGTAAAGCCTGGCCACTTCGAGCGCGAGGTGCGCCTTAGCCGGATCTTCGGTCCAGGCGCTGATCGCGCAGCCCACGGTGTCGATCACGATGCGTCCCGCCTGTTCAACTACCGCCTGCGGCAAATCCTCGTAGCGCAGATTGGCCACGAATTCCGCCAGTGTCCGGGTCTCATTCATTCGAGCCTCCGCCACCGATCAGATCATTGTCCGCACCCAGCGCCGGATAGCCCAGCCCCGCTTGCTCGCGACGAAACGCGGCATCGACCGGCACCGGCAAAGCCGGGATTTCGCGCCCGCCGGCGGCAAGCCGCCGAGAAAACAGCCCCCGCTCACGAAAGTGCGGATCGGCCAGCGCTTCTTCGACACTGGCGACAATGGCGTTTGCGAGACAAATGCTGATCCTCGATATTACGATGTGCTCATCCCGGCCGGCAGCGGTATCCACAAAGACATATCGCCTTCCGGAAAGCCTACGGCGGCCGCACTAAAAGGATATTTGGATAGGGTGTTTGGCGTCCAGTCAAACACCTACATCGTTGTGGTTGAAGGAGCGCCGATAATCGCAAATTACGACATCAACAAGAACAAGCTTTTGGATGTTTTGGACTCAAACGGCCTTACGTCGCAGGAGGAAGATGCAATCATCGTTAATAGGGGGGAGCCATACCACATTTATTATGTCAAAGATTTCATTACTTATCGCGGCGGCACCTCCTCGCACGACGCTGCAGGTGCCACGCACTCTTCGGACAGTTATAGACTTACGTTCCTGCGGGATGGAACTTGGAACATGCTAAACTTGGCCGCGCATGAGATAGGACACCTTTTGAAGCTCAACCACTCAGACGAAGAGAATTTATCGAGTGGCGCGAAGAA
>JAPLRD010000057.1 GCA_026399375.1 Pseudomonadota bacterium | reverse complement strand
GCCGGGTCGCGCGTCATGACCTGCACGTGCTGCGAGGCGATCTCATCGGCCTTGCTCAGCATTTCCGCCTCGGTGTCGCAAACGATCACCTCGCCGTATTCGGCCCAGCTTTTCGCGGCGATGTCGGCGGTAGGCAGGATCTTCAATTGCCGCTCGACTTCGGCCAGGGTGGCTTGAGCGAGTTGTTCGCTGTTGGTCAGCAGGACGGCCGGGGAAGTGGGGCCATGCTCCGCCTGCCCCAGCAGATCGACTGCGCACAATTCCGCGTCCACCGAGTCGTCTGCGATGATCAGCGTTTCCGTCGGACCGGCAAAAAGGTCGATCCCCACGCGTCCGTACAGTTGGCGCTTCGCCTCGGCGACAAACATATTCCCCGGACCGACCAGCATGTCCACCGCGGCGATGCTCGGTGTGCCTACGGCCATCGCCACCACCGCCTGGACGCCGCCCAGCACCAAGATCTCGTCGGCACCGCCCATGTGCATGGCGGTGATGATGGCCGGATGCGGTCTGCCCTGGTAGGGCGGTGCACTGGAGACGATGCGTTTCACCCCCGCCACCTTGGCCGTGATCACGCTCATGTGGGCGGACGCGATCATGGGGTACTTGCCGCCCGGCACGTAGCAGCCGACCGCATTGACCGGAATGTGCTTGTGCCCGAGGATCACGCCGGGCAGCGTTTCCACCTCGACCTCCTGCATCGAGTCGAGCTGAATCTGCGCAAACTCGCGTATCTGCTTCTGGGCAAAGGCGATGTCTTCGATTTCACGCGGCGAAAGGCTCTTCATGGCCGCCTCGATCGCGGCCCGCGACAGGCGAAAATCCGCCGGATCCCAGTTGTCGAATTTGCGGCTGTAGTCGCGCACCGCGGCGTCGCCTCGCGCTTCGACGTCCATGATGATGCCCTCTACCGTGGCACGGACCGTCGCGTCGTCCTCTGCGCGGGCCAGAGCGTCCTTGCCGCGTTTGAGATATCTGATCATGTCTGACTCCTGATGGGGATTGTATATTGCATTCGTATGCATCATACTAGTCTTGCATACGAATGCAAGACCTTGGGATCGAGCTGCATATATCAACACATGGAGGAGTCAATGACGATCCGTGTCATTAGTCGTATCTGCGCGTGGGCGGTGTTTGCCTGCATTTCATCCATAGCGCTGGCGCAAGGCTACCCCAGCAAGCCGATCAAGATTCTGGTGCCATTCACCGCTGGCGGATCCTCGGACATGGTGGCTCGAGCTATTGCGGCGAAATTGGGCGAGGGTTTGCCCGGTGCCATCGTGATTGTCGAGAACAAACCCGGCGCCAACGGAGCCATTGCTGGCGAAATGCTGGCCAAGTCGACCGCCGACGGTTACACAATAATGGTCGGCTCGATCGGCACCTTTTCTATCAATGTCGCGATGTTCAAGAATCTGCCCTACCAGCCGCTGCGCGACTACGATTTGATCACGGTCGCGGTTCGCAACCCGAACATCCTCATCGCCAATCCGAAGTTTCCCGCAAATACCTTGGGCGAACTGATCGCCTACATGAAAGCCAACGCAGGCAAGACCTCCTTTGCATCCTCCGGTTCCGGTTCCTCCGACCATCTCTCGGCCGAACTGTTGTTGCAGCGTACCGGCACCAGCGGCATCCAGGTGCCTTACAAAGGTGGTTCCGCAGCGATGACCGATCTAATCGGCGGTGCCGTCGACGTTTCGTTCCAGAACCTGGGCGCAGCCTCGGGCCACGTCAAGGGCGGGCGCCTTAAGGCGCTCGCAGTTACGAGCGGCAAGCGATCGCCCGTGTTCCCCGACGTGCCGACAATGGCCGAGGCGGGCGTATCCGGATTCGAGGTGTATTCCTGGCAGGCGGTCGCCGCCCCCAAGGGTTTACCAAAGGAGATATACAAGAAGTTGCACGCGGCAGTCGTAGGCGCGCTTAGATCCCCTGAAACGAAGGCGCGCTTCGACGCGCAGGGCTTTGACGTCGTGGCCAATACGCCCGAGGAGTTCACCGAGTTCCTGAGGGAAGAAACGGCACGCTGGAAGCAGGTGGTCGACACCGCCGGCATCAAGCCCGATTGATTAAACGCGATAGTTGGAGCACGCATGGTCGATACACACCTGATCCACGTTGAACCGTTAAGGGCCTCAATCCGCGAACTGGTGCGCGGCTTTGGCTCGGATGAGCGGGAGGTCGCGTTGGTGACCGACAATCTGATCTACGCCAACCTCACCGGACATGACTCGCATGGCATCGGCATGCTGCCGCGCTACTCCGAATCCTGGGTCGAGGGTGGACTAAAAGCAAATGCACACATCGAGACGCTCATGGACAGCGGCGCGCTACTTCGGCTGGACGGCCGGCGCGGCTTCGGACAGGTCGTTGGGCACGAGGCGATGAGCCTTGGCATCGAACGCGCAAGAAAGCACGGCAGTTGCATCATGGCTCTGGGCAACGCGCACCACTTGTGCCGCATCGGCGCATGGGCGGAGATGGCGGTCGAGCAGGGCTTCGTCTCGATCCACTTTGTCAACGTCATCTCGCGCCCCATCGTCGCGCCCTTTGGCGGCGGCGATGGTCGCTTTGGGACCAACCCTTTTGCAGTCGGCATACCGATTGCCGGGCGTGATCCGATCCTGCTCGATTTCGCCACCAGCGTAATTGCTCAAGGCAAGGCACGTGTCGCCTACAATAAGCGCCAGAAGCTCCCCCCCGGTTGCGTTATCGACCGTGAGGGGAATGCGAGTGAAGATCCGGCCTGCGCCTGGGTAGATCCACTGGGCGCAATCCTCGCATTCGGCGGGCACAAGGGCTACGGTCTTGCGGTGGCATGCGAACTGCTCGGCGGTGCGCTCTCGGCAGGTCTTACCAGCGACGGGCCGGCGACTGGCGAACGCCGGGTGCTAAACGGCATGCTCACGATCATCATCGATCCGAAGGCGATCGCCGACCCGGCAAGCTTCGAGCAGCATGCACGCGCCTTTCTTGACTGGGTTGCTGCGTCGCCGCCGCGCGCAGGCTTCGACAAAGTACGGCTTGCGGGAGAGCCTGAACGCGAATGGAAAGCGAAGCGGCTCGCCGAAGGTATTCCAATCGACGCCAACAGCTGGAATGCAATATTGGACGCGGCATCACGCCTGAAGGTCGATCCGGCGAAGATCAATCGGCTGGCGGGCGTGAACATCTAGGTTATTTTTTATAGACGAGGATCCGATGATTAACCCTATTTCCATAGTAATTCGCAGGCTGTTATCCGCTTCTCTGGCAACGCTGCTTGTAGCCAGCTCAGCCGCAACGGGCGCCGACGCGCCCTCGGGATATCCCGCGCGGCCGGTCACTATCGTGGTGCCATTTGCGCCAGGTGGGGCAACCGACATCATTGCCCGCTTGCTGGCCGACGAATTGAACAAGCGCTGGGGCAAGCCCATCGTGGTCGAGAACCGTCCGGGGGCGGGCGGCGGGATCGGCACCGAGTATGTGGCCCGCGCCAAAGCAGACGGCCACACGCTCTTGCTCGGCACGCAAACGGCGCTATCGGTCAATCCCACCTTGCTCAAGAAGATCGGCTACAAGGTCGATACCGATTTCGCGCCGGTAACCTTGCT
>JAPLRD010000344.1:1921-2657 GCA_026399375.1 Pseudomonadota bacterium | reverse complement strand
GATCACTCCATGGACGAGGATGACGATCGCGACGCCGAGCGCCGCCACCATGCCCGCGAGAATTCCCAGGTGTTTGCGCTGAGCCTTGCGCCGCTCCTCGCGATGCGGCAGTAGATTGACGCGGAGCGTCACGGGTCGAACCTCCGCATCGCCAGGCCACATGCGATCATCAGCGAAGGCGCGTCGGCGACCAGCCGCTTCAACTGTATGCGCGGGTTGACGGCCATGCTGGCAAACGGGTTGGCGATGACGGTGTTGACCTGCGTGCGCGTGGAAACCACCTCATCCAGGCCCGGTATTACCGCCGAGCCCCCAATGAGCAGAATGTGCTCGATGCTGTTGAATTGCGTCGATGTGAAGAAAAACTGCATCGCGCGCTGAATCTCGAGCGCGGCGTTCTCCATGAACGGGCGCAGCACCTCGGCCTCATAGGTTTCGGGCAACCCGCCGGTGCGCTTGGCGGCTTCGGCCTCCTCGTGGCTCATGCCGTACTGGCGCATGATGTCCTGCGTAAGCTGATTGCCGCCGAAAGCCTGCTCGCGGGTGTACACGGTCTGGTCGTTTCGCAGTACCGTGATGTTCATGACATTGGCGCCCAGGTCAACCAACGCAATGTTCTGGTCCTTGCCGTCGCCGGGAAACTGTTTCTTGATCAGATCGAAGGCAGTCTGCATGGCATACGATTCGACATCCATCACCAAAGCCTTGAGGCCCGCGGCCTGCGCGACGGCGACCC
>JAPLRD010000344.1:0-1854 GCA_026399375.1 Pseudomonadota bacterium | reverse complement strand
GGCCGCGATCAGTACCTCAACCTCCTCGGGGGACGACGGGGCCGGACCGACAACCTGAAAATCGAGATTCACTTCTTCGAGTGCGAACGGTATGTACTGGTTCGCCTCCGTTTCAACCTGCAGTTCGAGTTCTTCTTCCCGCAGGCCGGCCGGCACAATGATCTTTTTGGTGATTACAGCCGCCGTGGGCAACGCCATGGCGACATTTTTGGTGCGTGTGGCGAGTTTCTTCCAGCCGCGCTGGACAGCCTCTTCGACGGCCTCCAGATTGGCAATGTTGCCGTCTACAACCGCGTCCTTCGGAAGAGGCTCGATGACATAGCGTTCCACACGGATGGCACCCTTGCCCGCGTCCATGACCTCAACCATCTTCACCGAGGATGAACTGATGTCCATCCCGAACAGTGGTTGGGCCTTCGGTTTAAAGATGTCGAAATCGAGTGCCAAACCCAATTTCCCTTTCTGATATGGCCGCTTAGGAGCGGAAAATATAATCCACGTTAAATCCTAGCAACAACTCCCGACAGTGTAAAGCAAATTTTTCCTTCGTGTTTTCAGAGGCCTGTACTCAGGACCAGTGCCGCCGCCTATAATGGGCGTCCTTTTCAAGGGATTGCACGGAATGTCGTTGCGTTGGCTCACTTTTCCCTTTTTCCTCCTCGCCGGGATGGGTGTGGTGGGAGTCGCGATCACCAGTTTCGTGCTGCTGCTGGCTTACCCCAACCTGCCATCCATCGAGGTCCTCACCGACTACCAGCCAAAGATCCCGCTTAGGGTCTATACGGCTGACGGCGTCCTGATCGGTGAGTTCGGCGAGGAGCGCCGATCGCTGGTCCAGATCGACGAAGTCCCTGCCCTGATGAAAAACGCTATTCTAGCGGCGGAGGACGAACGCTTCTATCAGCATACCGGGGTCGACTACGTCGGCGTTCTTCGGTGGCGCGGAATTTTTTTCTATCTTCTGAAAAAACGCTGACCCGCAAAGTCTATGAAGTGCTGCTCGCCTTCAAGATAGAGGCGAGCCTTACAAAGGAACAGATTCTCGAGATCTACATCAACCAGATCTATCTCGGGCAACGCGCGTACGGTTTTGCGGCGGCGGCGCAAATCTATTTCGGCAAGACACTTGCACAGGTGTCCGCAGCGGAGGCGGCGATGCTGGCGGGCCTGCCCAAAGCCCCCTCGTCATTCAATCCCGTGGTCAACCCAAAACGAGCGAAGCAGCGTCAGCTCTATGTGCTGCGGCGCATGCGTGAGATCGGCTACCTGACGGACGAGCAATACGGCCAAGCCCAGAATGCCGGGTCTACACCACCATTCGAAAAGACGACCAGGAGGCGGCATATACGGCGCTGCGCCGTGGCCTGCTCGATTATGACCGCCGTCACGGGTACCGCGGAGCCGAAGGCTACGCCGATCTCGGGGACGCCGGCGACGGCGAAGAAGGCTACGACGAGGCTCTGGCCGATCATCCCGACAGCGACGATATTTACGCCGCGCTGGTTCTTGAGACGAATCCGCGTGAAGTGCGCGTCTGGCGCCGTGGAGGGGAGACGGTCTCCATCAGCGGTGAGGGTCTAAAGTTCGCCGCTCGCATGCTCGAGGACAAAGCACCACCGAACAGGCGTATCCGGCGGGGCGCGATTATTCGCATCAGCAAAGATGAAAAAGGACACTGGAACATTCTTCAGCTACCCGAAGCGGAATCGGCGTTTATTTCCGTCAGCCCCCAGGACGGGGCCGTCCGTTCCCTGGTCGGAGGGTTCGACTTCAATCGCAACAAGTTCAACCACGTAACACAGGCGTGGCGCCAGCCGGGTTCAGGCTTCAAGCCGTTCATCTATTCTGCGGCGC
>JAPLRD010000098.1 GCA_026399375.1 Pseudomonadota bacterium | reverse complement strand
CTCGTGGGATTCAAGGAGTTTGGAGGCGCAGAAGCTTTGCGCTACGCGGCCGAGAACATCACCGGGCATGACGCCGCGCTTGCATTGCTGGTCGGTGTGGACACGCAGGTCGTTCATGGGTACGTAAACTGCGGCGCAGTCGGCGCCATCACCGGCATCGGCAACGTGCTGCCCAAGGAGGTGCTGCACCTCGTCGCGCTTTGCCAGCGTGCCGCGCAGGGCGACGCAACGGCGCGCCGGCAGGCCCATGACCTGGACGCGGCACTCGGTGTGCTGTCGTCATTCGACGAAGGCGTCGACCTGGTGCTCTTTTACAAGTACCTCATGGTGCTCGAGGGGAACCCGGAATACGAACGTCATTTCAACTCGAGCGACCGGCTCTCCCCAAGTCAGAGGCACTACGCGGAAGTCCAGCTCAAACTGTTCAAGACCTGGTACGGCAACTGGTCCGCCACCGCCAAGTGATCAATGCTGGTCCCGCGGTATCCGGACTTCCCGGCTCCATCAGGCGCATGGGGTAGCCGCACAAATCTTGACGGACCGCCGGGAGCCGTCAGAGCACGCCCGGCGGGAACATCCGCGGCAGGAACAGCGAAAACGTCGGCCACAGGATCACCAGCGCGAGCACCGCCAGCATGGGCAGCAGCATGATGAAGGTGTCCTTCAGCGCGACCCGCATGCGGATACCCGCCACCGCGCACGAGATCATCAGGCACATGCCGTAGGGCGGCGTCACCAGACCGAAGGCCAGCGACACGATGCCTATCATGGCGAAGTGGATCGGGTCCATGCCCACCAGCTTGGTCAGCGGCTCCAGGATGGTACCGACGATGATGATGGCCGGAATCGCATCCAGGAAACACCCAACCACCAGGAACACAAAGGCGATGAAGAATCCGGTCTCGGTCAGACCCATGCCCCAGGTCGATACGCCCGCGAGCAGCGCTTTCGGGATCTGGTAATAGGCGAGCAGCCAGCCGAATGCGGAGGCCGTGCCGACGCAGAAGAGGGCGACGCCGGCGAGTTTTCCGGTATCGAGAAACGCGCTGTTCAGCGCTTTCAGGTCCATTTCGCGATACACGAAAATCGACAGCGCACCCGCGTAGAGCACCGCGATGCAGGCCGATTCAGTCGCGGTGAACCAGCCGAAAATCTTGCCGCCGATGATGATCACCGGGGTCATCAGCGCCGGTAGCGACACGCCGATCGACTTGACCACCTCGATGAACGTCGCACGAGGATAGGTCGGATAGTTGCGCATCTTGGCGTAGGCGTGCACCGTGGCCATCTGCACCAGCCCGATGGCGAGCCCGGGGATGATGCCGGCGAGAAACAGTTCACCGATGGAAACCGTCAGCAGCCCGCCCCAGACGATCATCAGGATCGAGGGCGGAATGATCACCGCCAGCACCGCCGAGACCGCCGTGATCGCGACCGAGAACGACAGGTCGTAGCCCTCCTGGGTCTGTGCGTCGATGAAAAGCTTGGACTGGCTCGCCGCGTCCGCCGTGGAAGAACCCGAGATGCCGGCGAAAAATATGGAGAGCACGACGTTGATCTGCGCGAGGCCCCCGGGAAAGTGCCCCACCAGCGAGCGCGACAGGCGCACCAGGCGCTCGGTGATGCCGCCGACACCCATCAGGTTCGCGGTCAGCAGAAAAAACGGCACCGCGAGCAGGATGAAGGAATTGTAGGAATTGAAGGTCTCCTGCACCAGGGTCATCGGCGACAGGCGGTCCTCCATGACCAGCGGCGGCAGGCAGGCGAGGCCGATCGCGACCGCCACCGGCACGCGCAGGGCCAGCAACGTGAAAAACAGACCGAACAGGATGAGGCTCGCCTCCCCCGGCGTAAGTGCGGCGCCGGTCATAGCTGCGGCTCCGGATCACGGCCGGCCAGCGTGCGCAGGTTGTCGATGAGATGCTCCGCCTGAAATATCACCCAGGTGGCGCCCGCCAGCGGCCAGGCGAGGTGGATCATCCACAAGGGCAATTCGGCCAGTTCCGATATGCGGTTGCGCGCGTCCCAGGTGAATTCCCAGCCCCACCACAGGAACACAAGCGCGAACACCATGATGAACAGCCCGGAAACGAACTTGAGCGCCGCGGTTGCACGCCGGCCCATCTCGGGCCAGACATCCACCTCGAAGTGGGTGCCCTCCCGAATGCCTATCATCGCGCCTATCATGATCGACCAGACGAACATGAAGCGCGCCATCTCCTCTGTCCAGATGTAGGCCGGAATCAGCGGGATGGTGCGCGAGAAAATCTGCATGCTTACTGGAATGATGAGCACTGCGATCGAGGCGACCAGAATCCACGACAGCAACTGCGCGTACCAGCGGGTAAATGTTCGATAGGCGTTCATGCGCATAAAAAGGCGGCGCGGAGCGCCGCCATTTCCTTTCCGGAGTTTAAATCTGCAGAGTTACTTGATCGCGTTGATGCGCGCGAAGATCGCGTCGGCGCCGATTTCCTTGGCGTAGGCGGCCAGCACGGGAGTCATCGCCTCGCGCAGCTTGTCGCGCTCTTCGAACTTGATCTGTTTCAGCTTGCCCGCTTTTTCCAGCGCGTCCAGGATCGCCGTATCGCTGCTCGACTCGAGCTGGCGCTCCCAGTCTCCCGCCTCGGCAGCAGCCTTGCGTATCACCGCCTGCAGATCGGCGGGCAGTTTCTTCAGGGTCTTGCCGGAAAAGCAGATCGGCCGGATGCTGATCGCGTGCCGGGTCAGCATCAGGTTGGGCGCTACTTCATAGAACTTCATCTGCTCGACGCCGGCCGCCTCGTTGTCCCCGGCCGCGATCACGCCGTTCTGGATCGCGTTGTAGACTTCGTTATAGGCGATCACCGTGGGCGCCATGCCGCCGGCGGCAAACGTGCGGCTCCAGATCGGCGCACCCTGCACCCGGACCTTGAGGCTCTTCAACTCGGCCATGTTGCGTATCGGCTTGTTGGCGAAAATGTTGCGTACGCCGCCGCCGCCGTAGCCGACCAGGTACACGTCGGCCTTCTCCGCGATTTCATCGGCGATCGGCTTCAGGACGTCCTGCGCGATCACCTTGTTCATCTGGTCGTGGTCGCGGAACACGAAGGGCGCGTCGATGAACGGAGCCGCCTTGGAAAAGGTCGACATGTGCGCCGGCGAGACCACGGCATAGTCCACGGCCCTGCCCTGCGCCATGTATTCGAAATACTGCTTTTCCAGGCCGAGCTCGGAATTCTTGTGCAGCACGAAATTGATCGGCTTGCCGTAATACTTCTTCACCAGCTCTTCGAACTTCATGAGCCCTTTGGTGAACGGATGATCGTCGCCGAACTGTGACGCACCGTGCAGCGTGATGACCTGGGCGCCGGCCGGCAGCGCGAATGCGGCCGCGACGACAGCCCCGGCTATGCTGGATATAAAGCTTCTGCGTTTCATGTTCTCTCCTTAGTTGGAAAACTCTCGGTTTCCACCGATTCTACCTTCAATGATTCGTCTGCACCCGATTCGCGTGCGCCTTCTCTGGTGCAGCGCGCCGCTCATTTCTTCTTCGCTTTCTTCACCGCCGTCTTCGTTGGATTTCCGGCTGCCTTCTTTGCGCGCCGCGTCTTCGCCCCGGCCTTCGGCAGGGGCGCCGGGTTGGGCACGGCTTCCACATGAGTGAAGGCGCCGCCCTGGTACAAATCGCCGACGGGGTTCCCCCGGCCTTCCTTCGCCAGGACTGCCCGCGCGTAGATTTCCGAATCGTCCTGCGGCCTGTAGCCGAGGCGGCGCGCGTTGGAGTTGTCGTACCAGCTGCGTTTGTTCTTCGACACGCCGTAGACGATTTCGAAGCGGATGTCCGGGTGCTCTATGCCTATGGTCACCAGTTGCGCCAGGTCGCGCGGCGAAAACCAGATCGACAGCCGCCGCTTGTCTATCGGCGCCGGGTTGACGTTGCCGATGCGCATCAGGAACACCTGCATGCCGTATTTGTCCGCGTACATGCTGCCCAGGGCCTCGCCGAACACCTTGGACACGCCGTAGCGCCCGTCCGGTTTGATGTAGACGCGGTGGTCTATGGTCTTCCTGCGCGGATAAAAGCCCACGGCGTGATTGGAGGTCGCAAACAGGATGCGCTTCACCTTGTTCCTGCGCGCGGCTTCGAACACGTTGTAGCAGCCGATGATGTTGGCGCTGAGGATGCCTTCCCACGGCCCCTCGACCGAATAGCCGCCGAGGTGGACTATCGCGTCGACGCCCTTGGTGATGCGCAGCGCGTCGGCCATTTTCGAAATGTCGGCGCGGGCAAACTTTTCCCCCTTCACCGGAACAAGCGGCCGGATGTCGGACAGGCGCAGATTGTACTTTCCCGCCAGCTCGCGCCGCAGGTGGCTGGCGACGTCGCCCGACGCGCCGGTAATCAGGATGGTCTTCATGGCTTGAGTTTCTCCCTTCTGGTCCAGTGTTGCGCGTTGACCGCGCCTTTGGGCACGCGGCCCTTGATGATTTCAGCGGCCTGCGCCACCGTTTCCAGCGATTGGTGCTCTATCGATTCCGGCGTCAATCCGGCCACGTGCGGGTTCGCGATGACTTTCGGGTGGCGCGCGAGTTCGAAGCTCGGCGTCTGATCGGGCCCGCGGCCCACGTCGAGCGCACAGCCGCCCAGATGGCCCGAATCGAGGGCCTGCAGCAGCGCCGCTTCGTCCACGAGGTTGCCGCGCGAGGCATTGATGAAATAGGCGCCCGGTTTCATCTGCGCAAAAGTCATCAGATTCTCGGTCGCCTCGCTGGCCACCGCGAGGCAGACGACGAAATCGGACTGCGCCAGCAATTCCGACAGTTCGAGTTGCACCAAGGCTGCGTGATCCACTTTCGTGTGAGGGTCGGACACCAGCACGCGCATGCCCATGGCAAGACCCAGTTCGCACTGATAGCGCCCGACCTGGCCGTAGCCGATAACGCCCAGCGTTGCGCCGCGCAACTGGCGGCCCATGGGCGGTACCGGCCGGGTGCCCGCGTGGAAGATCGTGTTCGAATCACATATGCTGCGGCCCAGCGCGATCATCGCGCCGATGTTCCACTCCGCCACCGAGGCGATGAATCCCGCGCTCGCCTGGGTGACGAGGATGCCCATCTCGCTCGCCGCAGGCACATCGACGTTGCGGATGTCGATGGCGCAGCGCGAGAACGCCACGAGATCGGGCGCGGCGCGTTGCGAAACAACTCGGCCTCGCCCGGGGTCTGGCGGTAGGAAACGATGATTTCGCAGCCGCGCGCGGCTTCGATCAACTCGTTTGTGGACAGTTCGCGTCCGGCGTCGTTGAAGCGCACCTCGCCCAGGGCCTTGATGCCCGCGATCGCCTTGTCGCCGTAGAAGTTCTTCAGCGCTTCGGGCGGATGGGTAAGGAATATCCTTGCCATCGGTGATCTCAGGCCTTGTCCAGACCCGGCATGGAGAATCCTGCCTGCTGCAGATCGGCGATGAGCGCTTTCGATTGCTCGGCGTTCACCTCCACCAGCGGCGGACGCACCGTGCCCCAGGCCGCGTGTCCGCTCCAGTGCGCGATGTATCTTGTCCAGGCCCGCCTGCAACGCGTCGGCTTCGGCCGTCTGCCATTTCGCGTAGAGATCGTGGATCGCCGCCGGATTGACGTTGGCGGTGGCGCTGATGCAGCCCTTGCCGCCATTGCGCATGCCGGCAAGCAGAAAAGTCTCGCTGCCGGGAAACACGTCGAAACCGTCCTTGGCGAAGGCGTCCAGCGTGGCCTTGGTATTGTTCCAGTCGCCGGAGGAATCCTTGGTGCCGGCGATGTTCGCCGGGTAGGCCTTGAGCAGGCGCTCTATCAGCTTCAGGCTGATCGGCACCTGGGTCACCTGGGGAATGTGATACAGGTAGATCTGCAGGCGCGCGTCGCCTACGCGCTCGACGATTTCGGCGTAATTGCGGAACAGGCCCTCGTCGGACACGCCCTTGTAATAGAACGGCGGCAGCATCAGCGCGCCGGCGCAGCCCAGCCTCACCGCGTGCGCCGTCAGGCGCACCGAGTCGGTGAGCGCACAGCAGCCGGTGCCGGGCATCATGCGTGCCGCGGGAATGCCGGCCTCGACCAGTTTCTCCAGCAGTTCCATGCGCTCGCCCGCGGCGAGCGAGTTCGCCTCGGAGTTGGTGCCGAACACGGCCAGGCCGACGTTGTTGGCCACCAGCCATTTGCACTGGCGCACGAAGCGCTCGGTGTCCGGGCTCAGGTCGGCCTTGAAGGGGGTGACGACGGGGGACAGCACCCCGGTGATGCGCTGTGCCATGCTCGATTCTCCAGTTTGCTTAGAGGCCATTTCAAAATTGACCGTCATTCCGAAGCCGGAGGCTGAGGAATCTGTTTTTTGCATGATTCAAAAGCAGATTCCTCGCTACGCTCGGAATGACAATCCTTGAAGGTTGCATTTTGAAATGCGCTCTTAATGTTCGCTTCGTGTTCGCTTCGTGTTCGCTATGCGTTCGCTCGGTGTTCGCCGCGTGTTCGAGCGGCGGTCCGGGCCTGCACTTTATTTCTCGTCGTAATAATGCATTTCCAGCAGCAGGCAGCCGCCGTCGGACTTGAACGGCCCGTGGAACGTCCCGGGTGGCCGGCAGGCGTAGGTCTGCGGGCCGAATTTCTCGCCGCCGCGGCCCTGCGCGTCGTTGCCCACGATCAGGTCTCCGGAAACCAGATAGACCTCTTCCCAGTGATCGTGCACGAAAGGCTCCGTGGTATAGACGCCGGGCTTGAAGCGCAGATGCCGGGTGCGGAATCCCTTCTTGTTCTTCTCGTCGAGGAACCCCGCGAGTATCTGCTGTTCGATGCCGGCCGGATATCCCGCCGGCACCTCCCAACCCTTGCTCATGTCGACCGCATAGAATTCCTTGTGCTCTTTGTGAATGGCCATCGCGTCGCTCTCCGGTTTAATCGATGATTTCGAGACAGCGCGTCGCGTAGGCGTGGCGCAGTTTGCGCTTCATCCGCGGGTCGTCGAGTTCGACCTCGAAGCGCTCCCCGCCGCCTATCGCGCCGATCACGGGCTGTGTACCGCAGTACATCAGCGTTCCCGGCGGCAGCGCGCCGGCCTGCCCGAGATAGCGCCTGGTCAGGTCATCCGGCGCCAGCATTCGCGTCACCAGCCCCTCCTGGTAGAGCTCGCGCTTGCCCCCGCGCGTAACCCACGCACGCAACATGAGCTCGTCCCAATGGTCCGCCAGATCGCTCATGCGCCACAGTTCGCGCGATACGGGTTTGGGGCAAAGCTGCTTCGACACCGTGACGCCGTAGGCTTCGACTTTGCGGTCGGTGTGGTCCGAACCGACGGCGACATACAAGCCATCGGGCAGCGCGACCAGCACGAATTCGACTTCGCCGCTGGAAGCGGTCCCGATCACTTCGATGGTTTCGTCCTGCGTCAGCAGGTTCGCGCCCATGCGGTAGAAGCAGGGGGTCGCGCGCGGCGGCTTGACGCCGATGGCCGCGAGCTCGGCGATGTGATGGTCCAGCGCCGCCTTGTCCCGACCGGTCCAGCCGGCGACAATCAGATTGTCGATGCGCGCAGCGCGTTCCTTGCCGTCGATGATGAAATTCAATTGCTGCAATGTTCTCTCCTGTTGCGAAACGAAAAGGGGATGACAAACGAGACCCGCATCCTACCTCTTTCCCCGCCCGGCGGGCGCTCCTGCGCGCCCTCGCTCAGGCCTTCCTCAGGAAATCGAAATCGCAGCCCTCTTCCGCCTGCAATACGCTGCGCATATAGAGCTTGGCGTAGCCTCGATCCGCCTTGGGTTGCAGCGGCTTGTATGCGCTGCGGCGCCGCGCGAGTTCCGCCTCGTCGACCAACAGTTCCAGCTTGCGCTGCGCGACCGAGAGCCGGATGCGGTCGCCGTTTTTCACCAGCGACAGCGGCCCGCCTATGGCGGCCTCGGGCGAGACGTGCAGCACGATGGTGCCGAACGCCGTTCCGCTCATGCGCGCGTCCGAGATGCGCACCATGTCTTTCACTCCAGCACGCGAGAGCTTGGTCGGGATCGGCAGATAGCCCGCCTCGGGCATGGCGTAGCCGCTCTTCGGCCCGGCGTTCTTCAGCACCAGGAAATCGTCCGCCGTGACGTCGAGGTCCGGCGAATCGATGCGCGCCGCCAGGTCGTCCAGCGATTCGAACACCACGGCGCGGCCTTCGCGCTCGAACAGCTTCGGATCGGCTGCGGATTGCTTGATCAGCGCACCGTTGGGAGCCAGGTTGCCGCGCAGCACGGCGATGCCCCCCTGCGGATAGATCGGGTTCGTGCGCGGCCGGACGACGTCCTGTGCGAACCCCGCCGCGGCGCGGTCGATCTCTTCGCCCAATGTGCGCCCGGTGACCGTAAGCGCGTCCAGGTGCAGCAGCGGCCGCAGTTCGCGCAGCAGCACCGGCACTCCGCCCGCCTTGTGCAGGTCCTCCATGTAGTACTGCCCCGACGGCTTCAGATCGACCAGCACCGGCGTGTCGCGGCCCAGCGCGTCGAGCCGGTCCAGATCGAGCTTGATGCCGAGGCGCCCGGCGATGGCGGTGAGATGGATGATGCCGTTGGTCGACCCGCCTATGGCGAGCAGCACCCGCAGCGCATTCTCGAACGCGTCGGCGGTGAGGATCTTGTCCGGCGTGAGCCCGTCCGCCGCCATTTCCACGGCCAGCGAACCGGTGCGTTCGGCGACGCGGATGCGGTCGGCGGTGACCGCGGGGGCCGATGCCCCGCCCGGGAGCATCATGCCCAGTCCCTCGGTGACGCAGGCCATGGTGCTGGCCGTGCCCATGACCGAGCAGAAACCGACGCTCGCCACCAGCTGGTTGTTCACGCGCGACACTTCGTCGGCGTCGATCTCCTGGGCGCGAAAGCGCGCCCAGTAGCGGCGGCAATCGGTGCAGGCGCCGACGCGCACGCCCTCGTGCGAGCCGGTCAGCATGGCGCCCGTCACCAGCGTGATCGCCGGCAGGTTGGCGGAGGCCGCCCCCATCAGCAGTGCCGGCACGGTCTTGTCGCAGCCGCCGATCAGCACCACCGCGTCCATGGGCTGGGCGCGGATCATTTCCTCGACGTCCATGGACATCAGGTTGCGCAGGAACATCGACGTGGGCGAGGCGAAGCTCTCGTGGATCGAGATGACCGGAAAATCCATGGGCAGGCCGCCGGCGAGCATCACGCCGCGCTTGACCGCCTCGATCAGCTGCGCGCTGTTGCCGTGGCAGGGATTGAACGCGCTGCCGGTGTCGATGATGCCTACGATGCGCCGGTCGAGCGCGTCGTCGGTGTATCCCGCCCCTTTGATGAAGGCCTTGCGCAGAAACAGCGAAAACCCAGTGTCACCGTAGGTGGTGAGCCCTTTGTGCAGTCCGTCTTTCTTGCCGCTCATGGCGATGTCTCCGTCGGGTTGCGCGATGCAGCTTTCCGATGCAGCTCTCTATTGCTAATTAATCAGATTATTGATAATCTGGGCGGGAGTTTAAGCGATAAATTGACGAAAGACAAGGCGGGAACAACCGTGGAAACGCGCCAGGACACGACACCGCCCAAAGGCACGGGGCGCAAACGGGCTGCCGACTCGCAGCCGGTGCAGGACATCGTGCGCCGCGTCGAGGAGGACATCGTCTTTCGCGTCTACCACCCGCGCGAGCGTCTGGTCGAAGACGAGTTGATGCAGCGCTTCGGTGCCAAGCGCCACATCGTGCGCCAGGCGCTCGCCGAACTCGAGCGCGACGGCCTGGTGATGCGCAAACCGAACAGCGGCGCGCAGGTGCGCGCGCTCACCGCAAAGGAAGCGACCGAACTCTACGCCGTGCGCGAAATTCTCGAGACCAGCTGCGTCAAATTGATTGCGCTGCCGGTGGACGCGCGTCTGCTCGCACCGATCGAGAAAATCCAGCGCGAGCACGCGGCGGCGATCAAGGGCAACGACGTGCGCGCCGTGTTTCGCGCCAACCTCGCTTTTCACGCGGCGATATTCCGCTTGTGCGGCAACGATGCACTGATCGAGGCGATCGCCGATTTTGCCCGGCGCACGCACCCGGTGCGCCTCACGACCCTGGTTACGGAGCAATATCTGGAGCAGGCACGCAGCCAGCACGACGAAATCCTGCAAGCCCTGCTCGAAGGCGACCGCGCCCGGCTCGTCGCCTTGAGCGCGCGGCATCTCAAGCCCTCGCGCGAAGCCTACCTGCGCACCATCGAGCACCTGAACAATTGAGCATTGCTTGAGTGCAATACAGCCCTACCCTCACCCCAACCCTCTCCCGCCCAAGCGGGAGAGGGGGTTTTCTCCCTCGCCCCCGGAATCGGGGGAGAGGGCTGGGGTGAGGGGGAATTTGATGCGAAGCTGTGATGCTGTTTCGTAATACTCGACAGCTCTTACCACCTTAACGCAAGCGAGAAGGAGTCCCCCATGTTCAAGAAAGCCGCATGTGCCACAGCCGCAATTCTGACCGTTGTCCTTGCAACGAGCGCACTCGCTCAGGGGAAAGCAACCGACTATCCCCGCAAGCCCATCAATACGCTGATGGGCTTTGCCCCCGGCGGGGGGAGCGACGTGATGCTCTCCATGGTCAGGTCGCAGGTCGAAAAACTGCTGAAAACCACCCTGGTTCCGGTGTACAAGCCCGGGGCCGGCAGCGACATCGCCGCCACCGAGCTCGCCATGTCCAAGCCCGACGGCTACACGGTGTTCGTCTCCTGCACGCCGATGATCCCGATCAACCCCTACGTGCGCGAAACCGCGTACAAGACCTCGGACATCGCTTTTGTCGCCAATGTGGTCACGGACCCGGGAGTTCTGGCGGTGCGCGCGGAGAGCCCGTACAAGTCGGCGGCCGATCTGATCAAGGCCGCCAAGGAAAAGCCGGGCGCACTCAGCGTCGGCGTCGCCTCCGCTCCAGGGGACGACTGGTTCGCCATGCACATGTTCCAGGAGGCGGCCGGCGTCAAAGTCAACATCGTTCCCTTCCCGGGAGACGGCCCGTCCTGGCAGGCCGCCCTGGCCGGCCACGTCGATGCCACCTCCAACAACCTCGGCGTGATCTATCCGCAGGTGCGGGCGGGCAAACTGCGCATTCTGGCGATCATGACCGACAAGCGATCGCCGATCATGCCCGACATTCCCACCTTCAAGGAACTCGGCTTCAACTTCACCAGCGGCTCGGCGCGCGGCTTCTCCATGCCCAAGAATACGCCCAAGGCCGTGATCGACACCTTTGCGAACGCGGTGAAGCAGGTGATGAGCACGGACGAGTTCAAGGCGAACGCGCTGGCGACGGCGTTTCCGTCCGATTACATGGGTCCGGAAGAGTACGCCGCCTATATGAAGAAGCTCGACGGGGAATACCGGATTCTTTGGGACAAGTACGGCAAATCGGCCACCGCCGAAGCAAAGAAATAGCACTGCCGCAAGCGGGAATGGCCGTACCACCGGCACTCCCGCGTGCGGCGAATTCCAAAGCGCGTTCCGTCCCTGCGTCGGGGACGGACTCCGAACGATGAAGACAGCGAGCATTGCCGGTGCGCACCGCTGTCCGCCCGCTGAGGTAATTGCATGAAAATCGGATCCATCGGTTTCGCGGCATTGATGCTCGCAGTCGGCCTGATCTATGAAAACATGGCCCTGAACATGCCGCGCGGCACGCTCGCCTACCCCGGCCCCGGCCTGTTTCCGCTGATCATCGGGCTGTTCATGATCGCGATGGCGCTGGGGTGCCTGGTGCAGGAATTCCTGCCGCGCAAGCGAGCCAACGCGCCCGCAGGCTCCCCCGCACCGATCGAGGCGCCGGCCGCCCCGGCTTCTCGTCCACCTTGATGATATACCACTGCTGGTCGGCCTTGATCGGCGCGCTGATCTGGCCCACCTGCATGCCCGCGACGGTGCTGCGCAGTGCCTCGGGCATCAGGCCAGCGAGGGCCTCTTCGGGGCGGCGTCCGCCGCGCTCGCCATGGCGGCCGTCATCACGGCGATTTCCTACGTGTCGTTCGTTGTCTGGCTCAAGGTTCCGCTGCCCATGGGAATACTCGAAGAAGTTCTGGGATAGGGACGCGCGACATGGACCTCTTTAGCGGACTCATACACGGCTTCTCGGTGGCGCTGACGCCGATGAACCTGCTGTTCGGCTTTCTCGGCGCGGTGATCGGAACCATCGTCGGCATCCTGCCCGGCCTCGGCCCCCTGGGGGCGATGGCGCTGCTCCTGTCGCTGACCTACGGATTCGATCCGACAGCCGGCATGATCCTGTTCGCCGGGATTTACTTCGGCGCGATGTACGGCGGCTCGACCACTTCGATCCTGCTCAACATTCCCGGGGAGGCCGCCTCGGTCATCACCGTGATCGAAGGCTACCAGATGGCCCGCCGCGGCCGTGCCGGCGCCGCGCTCGCGGTCGCCGCCGTCGGTTCGTTCGTCGCCGGGACCATCAGCCTGATCGGCCTGAGCTTCCTCGCCCCCACGCTGGCGACGGCGGCCTTGAAATTCGGGCCTGCCGAGTACCTGGCCGTCGCGCTGGTCGGGCTCGTGATCATGTCCAGGCTCACCGGCGGAAACCTGTTCAAGTCGCTGCTGATGATTTCGCTCGGGCTCGCATTGGGAACGGTCGGCATGGAAACCGTGGCCGGCTACATGCGCTACACCTTTCATCAGCCGCTGCTGGCCCAGGGGATAGACTTCCTCCCGGTCGCCATGGGCCTCTTCGGCATCTCGGAAGTGCTGGTCACCGCCGAACAGACCATGGGCAAGGTGCAGCTGCAAAAGGTGCGCTTTCGCGAACTCTGGCCGACGCTGGTGGAATGGAAGCGCTCGTTCTGGCCCATGATACGCGGCTCCTTTATCGGCTTTTTCGTCGGCCTGATTCCCGGCCCCTCCCCGGTCATCTCGACCATGGTCTCCTATTCCGTGGAGAGGAAACTCGACAAGCACGGTGAGTTCGGCAAGGGCGCGATCGAAGGCGTCGCCGGACCCGAAGCGGCCAACAACGCCTCGGTCGGCGCGGCTTACGTGCCCCTGATGGCGCTGGGCATTCCATTCACCCCTGCGATGGCGGTCGTGATGGCGGTGCTGCTGATCCATGGCATCAACCCCGGGCCCTTGCTCATGACCGAGAAGCCCGATCTGTTCTGGGGCGTGATCGCCAGCATGTACATCGGCAATTTCATGCTGCTGGTGTTCAACCTGCCCCTGGTCGGCGTATTCGCGAACATCATCAGGACGCCGCTTTATCTCTTGATGCCCATCGTCCTGCTGCTGTGCATGGTGGGCGTCTACTCGGTCAATAATTCAATGCTCGACATCTGGCTCATGGTCGGTTTCGGCCTGCTGGGTTATTTCCTGCGACGGCTGAAATACGACCTGGCGCCGCTGGTGCTGGCCCTGGTCCTGGGCCCGATGATGGAAAGAAGCTTCCGCGAGGCGATGATGATCAGCCGGGGCGACCTGTCGGTTTTCATAAACCGCCCCATATCGGCAACGATACTCGCCGTCGGGGCGGTCGCGCTGATCGCGCCCCTGTTGATCGCGTGGATCAAACCGCTGTTCGCGCGCAAGTCTGATAAAACCGCATAGCCGGCACTGCAGGCACCGCCTCCCTGCGCCGTCTAGGTCAATCCCCGTTTCTTGAAAAGATCGACGAACTTCGAGTCGGTTTCCATCATGTGGTAGCGCCACCAGATCTGCAGAAATTGAAGCAATTCGGCGGCCTGGGCTGGTCTGGAACTGCGCAGCGCCTTTTCGAAGTCTCTGGCAAAGATGCTGACCTTTTCGATTAGCGCGTCGTGCTCGCGCTTGTGCTCCTCGGCGTCCGGATATTCAAACTGCGCGAAATATTTCTCTTCCATGCTGAAATGCGTAGCGGTGTAAATGATCAGCTCGTCTATTATTTCGCCGATCACATCCGTACCCCTGCCCTCCAGCGTCGCCTCGTGCAAACGGTTGATGATTCCCACAAGCCTTTCGTGCTGCCGGTCGACGACTGCGATGCCCAACTTGAGACTGTCGTTCCAATCGATCAGTGCCATGTTTGCCATGGTGACATGATGCCGGGGCCAGCGTGCATTTTTAGTTCGCAGGCCGGCACGGCGTACTTCGCGCGTCCACTAAGACTGTTCGGCATACAAGGCCGCCATGGCTTCGCGCAGCCAGCGGTTGGCGGGGTCCTGGTGGAAGCGCTCGTGCCAGTGCAGGCGCACTTCGAAGCTGGGCATGTCCACAGGCAGCCCCAGCACTTTGAAGTTTCCGAACCGGGCGAACACGGCGGCGACGCGCGAGGGAACGGTCACGAGCAGGTCCGTGCGCGCCAGGATCATGGGCACGACCAGGAAGTGCGGCACGCGCACCGCGATGCGGTCGTTCAGGCCTTCGGCGACGAAGGTTTCTTCGATCACCTGGTGGCCGGTGCCGGCGTAGGACACCAGCACGTGCGCCGCTTCGCGGAACTGCTTGCGGCTGAGCTTCGCGCCGATGACCGGATGATCGGCCCGCAACATGCAGACGTAGTGCTCGCGAAACAGCCGTTGCTGGCGCATGCCGGTGGTCAGGCCGGGCAGGAAGCCGACCGCGAGGTCGACCTCGCCCGCCTCCAGCGCCGTGTGCACGTCCCTGATCGGAATCCGCACCACTTCTATCTTGACCCCGGGCGCGCCGTGCTTGATGCGCTCCAGCAGGCCGGGCAGAAACACCATCTCGCCGATATCCGACATGAACAGGCGAAAGGTGTTGCCGGAGGTGCGCGCATCGAAGCCCGCGTGCTGCTGCAGCGCGGTCTGTATCAGCCGCAGCGCCTCGCGCACCGGCAGCGCCAGCTGCTGCGCAAAGGGCGTGGGGCGCATGCCGCGCGGCGTGCGCACGAACAGCGGGTCGTCAAACAATTCGCGCAGTCGCGAGAGCGCGTTGCTCATCGCCGGCTGCGACAGTCCGACGCGCTCGCCGGCGGCGGTAACGCTGCCTTCTGTCGCGATGGCGTCGAAGGCGCGCAGCAGGTTCAAGTCGAGATCCATCACATTCATTTGGTGAATGTATATCATGTTTTTCATCTATTTGACAAATGATAACCCCGGGCCTAACCTCGTTTTCCAGGAGGCCTGCCCAGGCGTGTGCGGGCGCAGGCAACAAGAGGAGAAACCATGTACGAAATCCGCATCCATGGCCGCGGCGGACAGGGCGCAGTGATGGCGGGGGGCATCCTCGCCACCGCCCTTGTGCTCGAAGGCAAATACGTCGTCGCCGTGCCCTCGTTCGGTTTTGAACGCCGCGGCGCGCCGGTATCGAGCTACCTGCGTTTCGACGAGCGCGAGATCCGCCAGATGACCAACATCTATCATCCCGACTGCGTGCTGTGCATCGATCCCACGGTGGCGCGCGCGGTCAACGTGTTCGAAGGCGTGAAGGACGGCTCGGTGCTGCTGCAGACCACGTCCAAGCCGCTGGGCGATTTCCAGCTGCCGCCGCAGATCGCGACGGTCGGCTTGTGCGACGCGGTTGCCATCGCACTCGACATCTTCAAGCGCTCCATCACCAACACCATCATGCTCGGCGCGTTCGCCCGCACCACCGGCCTGGTGTCGCTTGCGTCGCTGCAGGCGGCGATCCAGAAGTCGGAGTTTCGCGACGCCGGACTGAAACAGAACATGGCAGCGCTGGAGCGCGGTTACAACGCGACTGAAGTGCACCGGATAGAAAGAAAGGTGGCGGCATGAGCAGGAAGCAGGGGCCCCGCGACGCGGGGATGCGACCGGCCGCGATTGCCGCCGGCCGCCGACAGCGGCTCGACTTGAACCACGACAATGGCACGGAGGTGGCGGCGTGAACACCAAGCAGCAGGCCTACCCCATGTTCGACTCGTCCACGATTCCGGACGACCTGTGTCCGATCGCGACCAAACCCACGCCGATGCTGCCGGGTGACTGGCGCAGCATGCGTCCGGTGGTCGACCGCGCCAAGTGCGTGAAATGCGCCGTGTGCTGGCTCTACTGCCCGGTGCAATGCGTGGTGGAGAAAGCGGCCTGGTTCGACTTCAACCTGAAGACCTGCAAAGGCTGCGGCATCTGCGCCACCGAATGCCCGCAGCGCGCCATCGGCATGGTGGAGGAGGCAGCATGAGCGCAATCCTCAAGCCGAAATCCAAACTCATCGTCTGCGACGGCAACGAAGCCGCGGCATGGGCGGTGTCGCTCGCCGACGTGGACATGGTGGCGGTGTATCCGATCACGCCGCAGTCCTCGCTGGTCGAATACCTGGCGAAGTTCATCGCCGACGGCCGGCTCAACTCGGAAATAGTCGACGTCGAGGGAGAGCATTCCGTGCTGTCGGTGCTGCAGGGCGCCTGCCTCGCCGGCGCGCGCACCTACACCGCGAGCTGCGGCCCCGGCCTCGCATTCATGTTCGAACCCTATCTGCGCACGCCCGGGCTGCGGCTGCCGCTGGTCATGACCATCGTCACGCGCGACACGCTCACGCCGCAAAGCGTCTGGGGCGGGCACCAGGACGCGATGTCGGTGCGCGAAGTCGGCTGGCTGCAGATGTACTGCGAATCGGTGCAGGAGGTGCTGGACACCACCGTCATGGCCTACAAGATCGCCGAGCACCACGACGTGATGCTACCGGTGAACGTCTGCCACGACGGCAATTACCTGTCCTTCGGCGCCGCGCGCTGCGAACTGCCGGACCAGGGCGAAGTCAGGGAGTTCCTCGGCGAGAAAAACGTCAACTGGCACGTGGCCCTGGATCCGCAGCGCCCGATGGCGGTCGATCCGCTCACCGGCGGCTCGGGCGGACCCGGCCCTTCGACCTTCGTGCGCTATCGCAAGGGCCAGTGCGGCGGCATGCAGAACTCGCTCAAGGTCATCACCGAGGTGCACGAGGAATGGGGGCGGCGCTTCGGCCGCCACCATGCGCCGCTGGTAGAGTCCTACCGCATGGAAGGCGCCGAATACGCCATGGTCACCATAGGCAGCATGACCGGCGCGGCCAAGGACGCGGTGGACGAAGCGCGCGCGCGCGGCGAGAAGGTGGGCCTGGTGAAAGTGAAGACCTACCGCCCGTTCCCGGCGCAGGCATTTGCAAGCGCCGTTGCCCAGGTGAAAGCGATAGGCGTGGTCGACCGCTCTGTTTCCTTCGGCTGGAACTGCGGACCGCTGTTCCAGGACGCCATGGCTGCCATGTACTGCGCGCCTGAGCGCATCCCGGCGATGAGCTTCATCGGCGGGCTCGCCGGCGCCGATCTCACCGTGTCGCATTTCGAGCGCGTGATCGGCCGCGTGAAGCAACTCGCACACGACGGCGGCACGGCCGCGACCGTGTGGCTGAACGAGAAGGACTGATGGGCATCTTCAATAGCATCAACATGTCATTCCGAGGCCGACGGCCGAGGAATCTGCTTTTGCACGCGATGGAAAAGCAGATTCCTCGCGAAGTTTATCCCCGAAGGGGGACTCGGAATGACAATTTATAGAGAGCGCCTGATATGCAACGTACCCACTATCTAATAGTCGGCGCCAGCCACGCGGCGCTGTCGGCCCTGCACGCGATCCGGCTGCACGACACGGAGCAGGAAGTCACGCTGCTTACGCGCGACGACAGTCTGCCCTATTCGCCCACCGTCCTGCCTTACGTCGTTTCCGGCCGCTCCGCCCCGGACCGCGTGTTCCTGCGCGATGAAGGCTATTTCGCCAAACACAAGGTGAACTACCTGCGCGGCGCCAGGGTGCAGAAGGTCGATGCGGGCGCGAGTTCGGTCGAACTCGCCGACGGCAACAAGATCGGATTCGACAAGCTGCTGCTCGCGACCGGCGCCGCGCCCATGCTGCCGCCGATACCGGGCCTGGCCGGCCTGAAATACCACGTGCTGCGCACGCTGGCCGACGCCGTGGCCTTGCGCGAGGCCCTGCCGCGCATCAAGCGCGCGATCGTGTTGGGGGGCGGCCTGATCGGCATGCACGCGGCGGAAAACCTGGCAAAGGGCGGCGTGGACGTGAGCGTGGTGGAAATGCAAGCGCACGTGCTCGCCGGCTATTTCGATGCGGAAGCCTCCGCCATGATAGAGAAAGTCTTCAGCGCCAACGGCGTGCACCTGCGCCTGGGCGCGCGCGTGGCCTCGTTCGCGCCGCAGGGCGAAGGCTGCCGCGCAATGCTTGCAGATGGCACCGAACTCGACGCGGACCTGCTCCTGGTCGCGACCGGCGTCGCCCCGGTGACCGATTTTCTCGTTGGCAGCGGCATCGCGACCGAGCGCGGCGTGCTGGTCGACGCGCACATGCGCACCAACGTCGCCAACATCTGGGCCGCCGGAGACGTGGCACAGGCGCGCGGCTTTTACAGCGAGGAGCGCATCATCAACGGCATCCTGCCGGACGCGGTCGACCAGGGCCGCATCGCCGGCATGGCGATGGCGGAGGACCCGGGAACGAAAGACTACGCCGGCGGCGTGCCGCCCAACACCTACAGCTCCTTCGGCCAGCACGCGGTGTCGGGCGGCGTGCACGAAGGCACCCTCGAAGAAACGGGCGTCGAAGTGAAGAAGGAGACGGACGCCGGCGAGAACCGGTATCTCAAGATCGTGCTCAAGGACAGGCGGCTTGCCGGAATCTTCGGCGTCAACGCCGCGTTCGATCCGGGCATCATGTGGGAGCTGATTCTGCGCGGTATCGATCTGGGCGATGAAAAGCTGGCCTTCCTGCGCTCGCCGCAGGACACAGCCCGCGCCCTGATGTCGAAGAACTGGAGATAGGACATGGGCGCCGCATACGAGACCATCCATTTCAAGGCCGAAGCCTGCGACGGCTGCAACGACTGCATGACCGCCTGCGCGCAGGCCAAGGCGCAGTCGGACGACCACCTTCAATCGCGCATCCAGATCGTGCCCTCCGGCGAAGGCTTCGAACTCGCCATCTGCCGCCAGTGCGGCGATCCCGAATGCGTGCTCAACTGTCCCGCGGCGGCGCTGTCGAAAAACGACGGCAACGGCGTGATCGACTGGGACGGCTCGAAGTGCGTCAACTGCCTGCTGTGCACCGTCGGCTGCGCCTACGGCGGCATCGCCTACGACAGCATTGCCTCGCACGTGATCAAGTGCGACATGTGCGACGGCGCCCCCGAATGCGTCAAATCCTGCACGACGGGCGCGTTGAAGCACATCACCACCGGGCGCATCTACAACGAGGTGGGCAACCTCGAAGACCTGTTCGCGCCGGGGCTCTCCGGCTGCCAGGGCTGCAACACCGAACTGATCATGCGCCACACGCTGCGGCGCATCGGCCCCGACGTGGTGGTGGCGACGCCGCCGGGCTGCATCCCGGGCATGGGCTCGGTCGGCTACAACGGCCAGACCGGCACCAAGGTGCCGGTGTTCCATCCCCTGCTCACCAATACCGCGTCCATGCTCGCGGGCGTGCGCCGCTTCTACAAGCGCAGCGGCCGCGACGTGATGGCCGTGGCACTGGCCGGCGACGGCGGCACCGCGGACGTAGGCTTCCAGTCGCTATCGGGCGCCGCCGAGCGCGGCGAGGAAATCCTCTACATCTGCGTCGACAACGAAGGCTACATGAATACCGGCATGCAGCGCTCAGGCTGCACGCCCTACGGCGCCTGGACCTCGACCACGCCGGTGGGCGAGCGCGCACATGGCAAGACCCAGGACGCGAAGAACCTGCCGCTGCTGATGATGATGCACAACTGCAGTTACGTCGCGACCGCGTCCACCGCGTTCATGGAGGACATGTACCAGAAGCTCGATCACGCGATCCAGGCGGCCAAAACCGGCTTCGCCTATCTGCACATCTACTCGCCCTGCACCACCGGCTGGCGCTTTCCCTCGGACCAGAACGTGGAAGTGGCGCGCAAGGCGGTCGAGACCAATTTCGTGCTGTTGTGGGAATTCAACCCCAGGGACGGCCTGCACCTCACCCATCCGGTCGACAACGCGCGCCCGATCGACGAGTACCTGGAAGTGCTGGGCAAGTACCGGCACCTCGATCCGGCACAGGTCGAGCACATCGAACGCACGCTCAAGAATAACCTCAATCGCATCCGGGGATTCGTCGCGGCCAAGGGCACGGAAAGTTCAGCCGCCGGACTCGCCTGACCCGGTCTATCGCATTGCCCTGCCCGTCCCAGCCGGCGCCGACACCGCGCCGCGCGGGATTGCTTTGCATTTTGATTCGCTTTGTGTACCCTGCGTCCTTCGCGGCGCACGCGAAACCTTGAAATGAAACGGACCCACACATGACTCTGGCTCAGCGACCGATAACCATACTGATCGCAGCGCTCGGCGGCGAAGGCGGCGGGGTGCTGGCCGACTGGATCATCGCCGCCGCGATGGCGGAGGACTATCCGGTGCAGAGCACCTCCATCCCGGGCGTGGCACAGCGCACCGGTGCGACCACCTACTATGTCGAGATCTATCCCGTGCGCAGCGCCGAGCTCGGCGGCCGGCGCCCGGTGATGACGCTCGCGCCCTCTCCCTGCGACGTCGACGTGATGCTGGCTTCCGAGTGGCTGGAGACCGGGCGCGCGCTCGCAAACGGCTACGTCACCCCCGAGCGCACCACGCTCATCGCCTCCACCCACCGCATCTACACCGTGCTGGAGAAAATGCAGATGGGCGACGGCCGCTACGACAGCGAGCGCATCCTGCGCACCGCGCGGGCCGCGTCTAAGCACGCGGTGCTTGCGGACTTCCAGGCGCTCGCGCTGAATTCGGGAACGCTGATCAACGCGGTGCTGTTCGGCGCGCTCGCCGGTTCTGGCGCGTTGCCCCTGACGCGGACTGCGTGCGAGAACGCGATCCGCAGCGGCGGACGCGGTGCGGAAGCGAGCCTGCGCGGATTCGCAGCCGGCTTCGCAGCCGCCAGCGGTTCGGATGCGGCGCCGACCGCCGCAAGCCCGGCAGCGCCGCGCGCAGGACGATCGACGCAGTCACCTGCTCCGCAGCAGCGGCTGCACTCGAACTTTCCCGCGGCGACGCACACCATCCTCGAGGAAGGACTGGCGCGGGTGCTCGATTTTCAGGACGAAAAATACGCCGAACTCTATCTTGACCGGCTGGACGCGATCGCCGGGCTCGACCGGCAGACGGCGGGGGAGGCTTCCGGCCACAAGCTGACCATCGAAACCGGGCGCTTTCTCGCCTTGTGGATGAGCTACGAGGACGTGATCCGCGTCGCCGACCTGAAATCGCGCCGCAGCCGTTTCGAGCGCGTGCGCGCCGAAGTGCAGGCGAAAGCGCACGAACCGCTGCACATCGTCGAATACCTGAACCCCGGCGTCGAGGAGCTGGCGGCGCTGCTGCCACCGGCGCTGTCGAAGCGGCTCGTGGCCTGGACCGACAAGCGCGGGCTGACGCACAAGCTGAACGTGGGCCTCTACGTCAGGTCGAGCAGCGTCAGCGGCTTCCGCTGCGCCGGATCAGCGCGCGCTACGCCGAAGAACAAGAGTTGATCGAACGCTGGCTGGCGGCGATCGCCGCGGCGGGCGACCCCGATCTCGCCCTGGAAATCGCACTGTGTGCGCGGCTGATCAAAGGCTACGGCGACACCAACCGCCGCGGGAAAGCGAACTTCCTGCGCATTCTCGACACCCTGGTCGAAGGCAAGGCCGTCGGCGATCCGGCTGCGCGCGCGGCTGCCGTGCGCGCCGCGCGCGAGGCCGCGCTCGCCGACTCCGAAGGCCGCGGCCTGGAGGCGAACCTGGCCGGACACGGCATCACGCCGCTGCCGCCCAAGGCAAAGCCGATCAAATTCATGCGCCGGCCCGCCGCCGTCGCTGCAAAGGTCTGACGATGGAACGACAATTCACGGCGGAAATCGAGTCGCTCAAGCTGGGCGCGGGCGAGACCTTCAACGGCGAAGGCATACTCGCCGTGACCAAGGCGCTGCTGCAGTCGGGTGTCTCCTACGTCGGCGGCTACCAGGGTGCGCCGGTGTCGCACCTGCTCGATGTCATGGTGCAGGCGCGCGACTACATGAACGAACTCGGCGTGCACGTCGAAGCCTGCACCAACGAAGCGTCGGCCGCCGCCATGCTGGGCGCCTCGATCAATTATCCCGCGCGCGGCGCCGTCACCTGGAAATCCATCGTCGGCACCAACGTCGCCTCGGACGCGCTCACCTATCTGTCGAGTGCCGGCGTCACCGGCGGGGCGCTGATCGTCGTGGGGGAGGATTACGGCGAGGGCGCCAGCGTGGCGCAGGAGCGCACGCACGCGACGGCGATGAAGTCGTCGCTGTGGATGCTCGACCCCCGGCCGAATCTCGCCGCCATCGTGAATCTGGTGGAGCGCGGGTTCGAACTCTCGGAAGCCTCGAACACGCCGGTGATTCTCGACTTGCGCATCCGCGCCTGCCACGTGCACGGCAGCTTCGTCGCCAGCGACAACCGCGCACCCGCGGTATCCACGCGGCACCTGCTCGCCGGGCCGCCCGATTTCAGCTACGAGCGCATCGCCCATCCGCCCGCCACCTTCGCGCAGGAGAAGCTCAAGTCGAGCGTGCGCCTGCCCGCCGCGCGCGCCTTCATCCGCGAGCACGGCCTGAACGAAGTGTTCGCCGGCAAGGAAAAGAGCATAGGCATCATCTGCCAGGGCGGGCTGTACAACAACCTGCTGCGCGCGCTGAAGATCTTCGGCCTCGCCGACGACTTCGGCCACAGTGACATTCCCATCCTGGCGCTCAACGTGGTGTATCCGCTGGTGCCGGAGGAGATCACCGAATTCTGCAGCGGTAAAGACGCGGTGCTGATGGTCGAGGAAGGCCAGCCCGAGTTCATCGAACAGGAAATCGGCGCCATGCTCAGGCGCACCGCCGCGCTGCCCGGCCAGGAGGCTCTTGCGGCGACGGCGCTGCGCGGCAAGGACCTGCTGACGATGGCGGGCGAATACACCACCGACAAGCTGGTGCGCGGCCTCTCGTGCTTCCTTGCACAGCACGCCGCTCATCTGGACGCGGAAGCCGGTCTGCGCTGGCTGGACACCATGGACACCGCAAAGAAGCGCGCACTCGAACTGCTGGGCGCGCCATTGCCACCGCGGCCACCGAGTTTTTGCATCGGCTGCCCCGAGCGGCCGGTATTTGCGGCGGTCAGGCTGGCCGAGCGCGACATCGGCAAGCCGCACGTGTGCACCGACATCGGCTGCCACTCCTTCGCCACGTTCGAGCCGTTTTCGCTGGGCAATTCCATCCTCGGCTACGGCATGAGCCTCGCCAGCGGCGCCGGCGTCGGCCCGATGATGCAGGGACGGCCGCTCGCGATCATGGGCGACGGCGGCTTCTGGCACAACGGATTTCTGTCCGGCGTCGCCTCGAACATCCTCAACGGCGGCGACGCCGTGCTGGTGATCATGAAGAACGGCTACACCTCAGCCACCGGCACGCAGGAGCTGATTTCCTCGCCCCACGACACGACCGAGGAGCTGGAACAGCACAGCACCGCCATGCGCGCCGACCGCAGGATAGAGAACACCTTGAAAGGCGCGGGCCTGACCTGGCTGCGCACGGTCTACTCCTATCGCGTGACGGAGATGGCGAGCGCGCTCAAAGAGGCGTTCAGCACGAAAGAGCCGGGGCTGAAGGTCATCATGGCCGAAGGCGAGTGCCAGTTGGAGCGCCAGCGCCGCATACGCCCCGTCCTCGCGCGCCTGCTCGGCTCGGGCGTGCGCGTAGTGCGCACCCGCTTCGGCGTGGACGACGACACCTGCTCGGGCGATCATTCCTGCATCCGGCTGTCGGGCTGCCCTTCGCTGACGGTGAAACCTTCCGCCGATCCGCTCAAGGTCGACCCGGTGGCGCACGTCAACAACCAGTGCGTCGGCTGCGGACTGTGCGGCGAAGTCGCGCACGCCGCCATCCTCTGCCCCTCGTTCTACCGCGCCGAGATCGTGCAGAACCCGGGCGCATGGGACCGCTTCATCGCGGGCGTGCGCGCCACGGTCATCGGATGGTTGCAACCGGCCTGAGCCGGGCCGGATCCCACAGGGAACATCGATCATGGGCGACGACATAAAACCATTTCGCATCGCCGTCGACGATGCGGTACTCGACGATCTGCGCTCGAGATTGCGCAATACCCGCTGGCCCGAGGCCGAAGTGGTCGACGACTGGAGCCAGGGCACGCCGCTCGCCTGGATCAAGGAGGTCTGCCGCTACTGGGCCGAGGACTACGACTGGCGCACGCGGGAAGCGCTGCTCAATCGATTCGAGCAGTTCACCACCGAAATCGACGGGCTTGCCATCCACTTCCTGCACGTGCGCTCGCCGCACCCCGGGGCCATGCCGCTGCTGATCACCCACGGCTGGCCCGGTTCCATCGTCGAGTTCCAAAAAGTGATGGAGCCGCTCACCAATCCCACCGCTCACGGGGGCGATGCCGCCGACGCGTTCCATGTCGTGTGCCCCTCCTTGCCGGGCTTCGGTTTCTCGGGCAAGCCCGGGACCACGGGCTGGGGGGTGGACCGCATCGCCGCCGCCTGGGCGGTGCTCATGGACCGGCTCGGTTACCGGCGCTACGGAGCGCAGGGCGGCGACTGGGGATCGGCCGTGACCGCAGCGCTGGGCGCGCAAGACCCGCAGCACTGCGCCGGCATCCACATCACCCTGGCCATGGGAACCAGGCCCAAGGTCGAGGGCAATCCCACGCCGGAAGAGGCGAGGACGCTGCGCGCCCTCAAGCACTACAAGGACTGGGATTCGGGATACTCGAAACAGCAGGCGACGCGTCCGCAGACCGTCGGTTACGGCCTCACCGACTCACCGGCCGGGCAGGCTGCCTGGATACTGGAGAAGTTCTGGGCGTGGACCGACTGCGACGGCCACCCCGAGAACATTCTCGGCCGCGACGAACTGCTGGACAACGTGATGCTGTACTGGGTGCCGGCAACCGCCGCATCTTCGGCCCGCATCTACTGGGAGAGCTTCGGACGCCGACTGGGCGCACCGCGCCAGGTCCATGTGCCGACCGGCGTGGCCGTATTCCCCAAGGAGATCACGCCTCCGGTGCGGCGCTGGATGGAGAGCGACTTCACCGACATCCGCCACTGGAGCGAGATGCCTAAGGGCGGGCACTTCGCCGCCTTCGAACAGCCGGAACTCTTCGTCGGCGACGTGCGGGCCTGCTTCAGGACTTTGCGCTGACAAATCATCCGGCCGCAGGCGCGACGCTTACATCCGGGAACCGGTCGACGTAGCGGCAACCGATTCCGCGGTGCGCGACTTGTGCGTGCTGCTGGCACGCAAAATACCGGCGATCGAAGCCGCGCTGGAGAACCACACACTGGTGGAAGTCGACCGCTTGGCGGTGACGCCGGTGGCGCAATTGCGCCCTGTTTTGAGC
>JAPLRD010000200.1 GCA_026399375.1 Pseudomonadota bacterium | reverse complement strand
TCCGGGTTGTCCTCAACCACCAGCACGCGGCCCGAGAGCCGCGTTGGCCCGGCCCCCGCGAATGCGAGCGCGGCGGGGAACGGCTGCGCCTCGCCAATGTGGGTATCGGCCACCGACAGTCCGGCGCGAATGCGAAACCAGAAGCGCGATCCGCGTCCGGCTTCGCTCTCGACGCCGACATCGCCCCCCATCAAGCGGGCCATGCCGGCGACGATGGACAGCCCCAGGCCGCTGCCGCCGTAGCGCCGCGTGATGCTGTTGTCGGTTTGCGAGAACTGCTGGAACAGCAGTACCTGCTCGTCTTGCGCGATGCCGATACCGGTGTCGGCGACGCTGAATTCGAGCACGGCGGCCCCGGCGTCGCGCGCGATTTCACGCGCTTCGATGCGTATGCATCCCTCCGCGGTGAACTTCACCGCGTTGCCCACCAGGTTGGAGAGCATCTGCCGCAGGCGATGAGGGTCGCCCAGATAGCGCTGCGGCGCCCCGCTCCAGTCCGCTTCGATGCGCAGGCCCTTGGCGCGCGCGATCTCGGCGAACAGCCCCCGGGTTTCGCCGACAACCCGTCCGGGTTCCATGGCGATGGATTCGAATTCAACCTTGCCCGCTTCGATTTTGGACAGATCGAGAATGTCGTTGAGCAGGGTCATCAGCGTCTGTCCGGAGCCGAGGATGGTGCGCGCGTAATCCAGCCGCTCGGCTTCGGAAATGTTCGGCATCAGCAGCACCTGCGCCATGCCCAGGATGCCGTTCATCGGCGTGCGGATTTCGTGGCTCATCGAGGCGAGGAAGCGGCTCTTGGCGATGCTCGCGGCTTCAGCGGCTTCCCTGGCAAAGGTCAGTTCTACCGCCCGCTTGCCTTTCTCTTCGTTCTGAAAGGCCAGTTCCGTATTGGCGAGGACCAACTCCGCCGAGCGCTTGCCTTTCTCTTCGTTCTGAAAGGCCAGTTCCGTATTGGCGATGACCAGCTCCGCCGAGCGCTTGCCTTTCTCTTCGTTCTGAAACACCAGTTCCGTATTGGCGATGACCAGCTCCGCCGCGCGCTTGCCTTTGGCGACGTTCGCGGCTTCGGCGGTTTCTTTCGCCTGCCGCAGATCCCCCTCGGCTTGCTTGCGCAAGGTGATGTCCGTCTTCGCCCCCACATAGTGGGTGATCTTTCCCTCGGCCTCGCGTACCGGTGAAATAACGGCCGACTCGATGTATTCGCTGCCGTCCTTGCGTCTGTTGCGGAACTCCCCCCGCCACGTCTGTCCGCGCGATAGCGCGCTCCACATGGCGGCATAGGTTTCCCGGGGGGTGTTGCCGCTTTGCAGGATGCGCGAGTTCCGACCGATCAACTCCTCGCGCGTGTAGCCCGAATGCCGTACGTAGGCTTCGTTCACATATTCGATCCTGGCGGCCAAATCGGTAATGACCACGCTCTCCGCAGTCTGTTCCAGCGCTTGGGAAAGCCTGCCGATCTGCTGGTAGGCGGTCCGCTGGTTTTCCAGCAGCGTTTCCTTCTCCGCCAGCAGTCGCTCCAGATGCTGCTCGTTCTGCTTGCGCTCGGTGATGTCGCGCACAAAGGCCACGATCTGCCCATGCACGATGTCGCGCAAAGTAGTGCTCACCTCGGCATGCCAGATCGATCCGTCCTTGCGCCGGTGCCGGGTTTCAAACTGGTCGCTGCCGTTGCTGGCGAGGCGCGCCATGCGCGCCTCGGTAGCGGCGGGGTCCCCGTTCGCGTCCAGCTCGCTGATGTGCATGCCTATCAGCTCTTCGCGCGTGTACCCGGACTGACGGCAGTAGCTCGGGTTGACCTCGAGCAGCCGGCCCTGAGCGTCGACCTGCCAGAAGCCATCGAGCGTGGTCTGCAGAATGTTGCGCAGGCTGTCGTCGCTGTCGCGCAGTTCCAACGCCTTCTGCCTTTCCCGCGCTTCGGCCCGCGCCAGGCGGTAGAAGACCAGGGCCAGAATGCCCAGAAACAGCAAGGATGCGACCGCCAGCAGGGCCGTATCCCGGCGCCATTGGGCCAGGTAGTCGCTCTCGGCCAGGCCAATTTCGATAAAGAACGGCTTCTGCGCACCGATCACCCGGTGAGCGTAAATGCGCCAAATCCCATCGGTAATCGACCGGCGTTCTTGCGTGCCGCTGGCCTCGCCCCGGACAATAGCTTGCCGTGCCGGATGATGCTCCGCTGGCTCGTTGCCCATTCCTGCGGGCGCCGGGACGCGGACAACGCTGGCGCCGTTATCGAAACGCCGCAGCCCGACCACTCCGGCGGCTCCGACATTGATCTTTGCAAAATGTTCGCGCAGGGAGGACAGATTGATTGCGATGGAAGAAATCCCCAGAAAGGCACCCTTGGCGTCGCGGATCGCATGCACCCGGAGCAGCAGCGCATGCCCCGTCAGGCCGCTGATG
>JAPLRD010000092.1:1310-2222 GCA_026399375.1 Pseudomonadota bacterium | reverse complement strand
CGCGCCTGGCTATTGGAAAGCCTCAAAGACGAAGCCGCTGTCATCAAACATTTCGCCGCGGCCACCGCCAACGTCAAGGCCGCGGGCGAATTCGGCATCGCGCCCGAGCTGTGCTTTCCGCTGTGGGACTGGGTGGGCGGACGCTATTCGGTCTGGTCCACGGTGGGATTGCCCCTCGCCATCGCCATCGGCATGGACCGGTTCGAGCAATTGCTCGCCGGCGCGCGCGCCATGGACGAGCACTTTTGCACCACCCCGCTGGGCGCCAACATGCCGGTGCTCCTCGCGCTGCTGGGCATCTGGTATTCGAATTTCTTCGACAGCAGGTCGCACGCCGTCCTGCCCTATGCCGAAGCGCTGCGCGAACTGCCCGCCTATCTGCAACAGCTGGAGATGGAATCGAACGGCAAGGGTGTGGACCGCGAGGGCAAGGCGCTGGACTACGCGACCTGCCCCGTGATCTGGGGCGCAGTCGGCACCAACAGCCAGCACGCCTTCCATCAGTTGCTGCACCAGGGCACGCAGCTCATTCCTTGCGACTTCCTCGTGCCCGCGGCGAGCACGGCCGCGGCCGCGGAGAATGCGCTGGCGCAGGCAGCGGCCTTGATGGCGGGTCGCGACGCGGCCGAACCGCACCGCTGCTTCGATGGCAACCGACCCTCCTCGACCATCATGTTCAAGAGCATCGATCCGCACACCATGGGACAGTTGCTCGCGCTGTACGAGCACAAGGTGTTCGTGCAGGGCGTGATCTGGAACATCAACAGCTTCGACCAATGGGGCGTGGAACTGGGCAAGGAGATCGCACGCGCGCTGGCGCAAGGCGCGGCCGCAGTCGCCGGCATGGACGCATCGACCAAGTCGCTGCTCGCGCGCCTGCACGACTGGCGCCGTTGATGCCGGCGCATCGAT
>JAPLRD010000092.1:0-1301 GCA_026399375.1 Pseudomonadota bacterium | reverse complement strand
CGCATCGATCACGACCAGGCGCAATCGCCTGGCCTGATTTCAGTCAGCGCGTCAACGCGGCTTGAGCGGCGGCCCGCGGCGGGCGGCGAACACCACAACCATCGCCACGATGTCCATCGCGGCGGCGAGCGCAAGCACCGGTCCGTAACCGTCGAAGGCGTCGCGCAGGACGCCGTAGAGCGCGGGTCCGAAGGACGAAGTCAGCTGGATGACGGCCGCAGCGGTGCCGTAGATGGCGCCGAACGACGCGGCCCCGAACTCGCGCCGCAGGATCACCGGCGACAGGGTGGTGATTTGCCCCAGGGCGAAACCGTAGGCAAGGCTTGCCGCGATCAGCACTGCTGTGCCCGGCCACAGCGACATCGCCCCGAGCGAGAGCGCATGCAGCAGCAGCAAACCGGAGGCCAGCCGGCGCACGTCCACGCGGTCCACGATCTTTGCGAGCAGCAAGCGGCCGAGCAGCGCCGTGAATCCGGTGGCGCTGACGAGCAAGCCTGCGCCGCCTGCGCCCAGGGTTGCGGCGGCGAAATTGACGTGGTGAGTGAGAAAGCCGATCTGTATCATGAGCGCCAGCCCGAAAGCGACGGCCACGCTCCAGAAAGCGGCCGTACGGACCGCATCGGCGCGATCCCAGCGCAGCGGTGACGGTTCAAACGCGGCGGGAGCGGCGCCAGCCTCATCGCCGTCGCGGCACCGCCCCGTATCTTCCGGCCGGCGGTAACGCAGCACGATCGCATGCAGCGGCAGGAGCGTGGCGGTGGTAAGGATCGCCGCGGCAAACATCGCCTGCGTCAACCCGAGCCGGTCAATGCCGAAAAGCAAAGCCGGCACGCCGATCATCGAACCGGCGCTGGCCCCGGTCAAAGCAAGGGTCGCGGCGCGCCCCTGATGGCGTTCGAACCAGGGCGCGATGGTCGCCGTGAGTCCGGTGGTCGAGAGACACGACCAGCCGACACCCATGACAAGAAAGGCGAGATAAAGCTGCCATGGCGAACTCACCAATCCGACGCTCGCCACGCCCAGACTCAATGCGAGGGTGCCGCCGATCATGATCGTGCGCGCGCCCCAGCGGTCGATCCCACGGCCCACGGCCGCTGCCGCAATCGCACTGACCAGATAGAAGCCAGTGACGGCACCGGAGACCAGCGAGACCGACCAACCGCGCGCCGCAGTCACCGCCTTGAGATAAACGCTCGCCCCGAACAAGCCGAGCCCCCAGGCGAAGGCCGCCGTGACAAAGCAGACGGCGACCACGCGCCAACCGTAGAACGGCGCGCTCGCCGCCCGCGCGGAAATCCCGG
>JAPLRD010000159.1:14251-34840 GCA_026399375.1 Pseudomonadota bacterium | reverse complement strand
GCCGTCCGCCAGGTGCGCCGTTGAGGGCGGCAATCGGCTACGGGCTACGCCCTTCGCCGCTTCCCGCCCTCAACAGAAAAAGCGGACAATTCATGTGCTACAGAACCGGACAGGTCTAAAAACCCGCGAGACACATTTCAAGCCAGCCTGACAAAATTTTACATTGCGGCGTCTAGTGCCGATCATGCTGCCAAAACTGCATTTCCTGTCTCAAAAAGTCGAAACCTCAATCGCCCGAATAGCCGGCGCTAGAACCAGACATAAGGCTGGACCGGCGCAAAACTCACGGCGCTCAACATCTTGCGTGTCACTCCCGGCTGCAACGGCACGTCTTCGTAACCTATCCGCACACGATAGCGAATCCATTTTCTGCCGTCCGGCCCGGGTTTGAAATTGTCGCCAAGGTTGATGACATAGATGAGTTCCTGCCGGTTCAAATCGTAGTACCAGCTGCCCGGTGGCACGCGCACATAGGCGTCGGCGAAAAATTCGCCGGCGTAATTGCCCGGATTCTCCTGCAACCAGCTGACTGGATTTTTCGCAGCCAGGGCGTCTATTTCGCCTTCGCGCCCATTGACCATGTAATCGGCGACGCGCAGCTGAAGCGCGCTTTTTATCGCCGCCGCCGTCTGCTTCATGGCTGCTTTTTCGGCGGCCTCCTGATACACCTGCAGGCGATTGAGCAGAATACCTATCATCAAGGCCAGCAGGCAGACGACCACAATCAGTTCAAACAGGGTGAATCCGGCGTGCCGGCCTGCCGGCCTGTGACCGACGCGCAAGCCCGGGATTAGCCTCACCTCATCCCCCCGGACGGCCCAACGCGACGCGACCCAGGTCCCAAATCGGCAGGAACACGCCTAGCGCAAGAATCAGCACCAGCACGCCTAGGAAAGTGATCATGATCGGCTCGATGTTCCCGGACAGGTTCTTGAGTTCGTAATCAATTTCACGCTGATACATATCCGCGACTTCCGCCATCAACTGGTCGATCTCCCCGGTCTCCTCGCCCACCGCCACCATCTGCAGAACGATAGGCGTAAACACGCCGGTCGCGCGCGCGGTCCGCAGGACGCTTTCGCCTCGCTCCACGCCGTCGCGCATCTGCTCGATGCGCTGGGCGATATATGAATTGTCGACCACTTGCGTCAGCACGGTGAGCGTCTGCACCATGGACATGCCGCTCTTCAGCGATATGGCGAAACTGCGCGCGAACCGCGCCAGCGTCACCTTCTCGATGATGGAGCCGGCCAGCGGCAGGCGCAGCTTGAGCTTGTCCCAGTTATACCTCCCCGCCGCCGTACCGGTATAAACGCGAAAACCGATCACGCCCGCGGCGGCGGCGGCAAGCATCGCCGGCCAGTAGTGCAGCATGAAATTCGAAAAACCGATCAAAAATTGCGTCAGCGGCGGCAATTCGGCCTTGAGCCCGGCGAAGAGCTTGGAGAACGCAGGAATCACGAACAGATTGATGATCACGATGGCCACGCCCATCGCCACCAGCACGAATGCCGGATAGCGCAGCGCCTGCTGCACGCGTTCCTTCATGTCCTTTTCGAACTCGAGGTGGTTGAAAAGCCGCAGAAAAATCTCCTCCAGGCTGCCCGACATCTCGCCCACCCGCACCATGCTGACGAAGAACTGCGAAAACACCTCGGGGTGTCGGCGCATGGACGAATTCAGGTCGCGGCCGCTGTCGAGACTGCTGCGCAGGTCCTGCATCACTTTGGCCATCGCGGGACTGCGCGAAGACTCCTGCAATCCCGCCAGCGCGCGCATGATGGGAACGCCGGACTTGAGCAGCGTGTACATCTGGCGGCTGAACAGCAGCCTGTCGTCCAGGGTGATGCGCTGCGCGAACAGGCGCCCGAGCCAGGGCTCCTTCCGTGAAGAGGTTGGCGCGTTTGCCGGGGTGATTTCAACCGGGGATATCCCCGTATTGACCAACTGGTCGGCAACCGCGCCGGAGTCGGCATCCTCGAGCAGCCCCTTTACCAGCTCCCCCCTGGCATTTCTCCCTTTATAAGAAAAAAAAGGCATCAATCCTCGAGCTCGGAACTCACGCGTATCGCCTCGGCCAGGGTTGTCCTGCCCGCGAACGCGAGCTGCACCGCGTGGTGGCGCATGCTCCTGCCCGCCATGTGCTTGACCGCGAGGCGGGAGAATTCGGTCGTATCCTCCCGGTTCACCGCCGCGGTGAGCGCAGAATCCATTTCCAGCATTTCATAGACGCCGGTGCGTCCGGCATAGCCGGTGAGGTGACAAAACTGGCAGCCGCGCCCCCGCATCAACTTGACCGGTTCGCCGTCGTCGCGCGTGCCGCCCTGCAGCCACTGTGTTTCCTGTTCCGACGGCTGGTACGCCTCGGCGCAATTGGGGCAGTTGACGCGCACCAGGCGCTGCGCGATCACCGCCTGCAGCGACGAGGCGACCATGTAGCGCGGGGCTCCCATATCGATCAGGCGGATCGGGGTGCTGGCGGCGTCGCGCGTATGCAGGGTGGAGAACACCATGTGGCCGGTGAGCGCGGCACGCAGACCGATCTGCGCGGTTTCCGGGTCGCGCATCTCGCCCACCAGAATGATGTCCGGGTCCTGGCGCAGGGCGGCGCGCAACACCCGGCCGAAGCTGAGGTCGATTTTCTCGTTGATCTGCACCTGATTCAGGCCACCCAGCCGGTATTCGATCGGGTCCTCGACGGTGATGATCTTCTTGTCGATCGTGTTCACTTCGTTCAGCGCGGCATACAGCGTAGTGGTCTTGCCGCTCCCGGTCGGCCCGGTTACCAGCACCATGCCGGTTGAGCGCCGGATGATCTGCTGCAGGCGCGCGAGCAGCTTCGGCGGCATGCCCAGGCCGTCCAGCCCCTGCACGCCGCTGGTGCGATTG
This sequence comes from Pseudomonadota bacterium, assembly GCA_026399375.1. Lineage (GTDB taxonomy): Bacteria > Pseudomonadota > Gammaproteobacteria > Burkholderiales > SG8-39 > 2-12-FULL-64-23. Next base: position 31,951 of record JAPLRD010000159.1, on the reverse strand, counting down.
AGCAGGCGCATCGCCACCGATTCGCCGTATTGCGTGGGCATGGTCGAGATCCGCACGTCGATGCGGGTATCGCGTATGCGCACGTTGAAGCGACCGTCCTGCGGCAGGCGCTTCTCCGATATGTCCAGGCCCGACATGAGCTTGACCCGTTGCACCAGCGCAGGGGCGATCTTGATGTCGGATTCCGTCTGCAGCTGCAGCATGCCGTCGATGCGAAAGCGGATCTGCAGCAGACTTTCCTGCGGCTCGATATGGACGTCGGACGCATTCACCTGGTTTGCGTCTTCGAACATGGTCTGCAGCAGTTTTACGACCGGCGCATCCTCGGCGCCGGGCTCCGCATTGAGCGTGCCGAAATCCACGGCCTCGCCCATGTCGGCGCCCAGTTCGCGCGCGAGATCGGTGATCTGTTCGGTGCGCCGGTAAATGCGGTCTATCGTCTCCAGCACCTGGTTTTCGTTGACCAGCACCAGTTCGATGTCGCGTTTGAGCAGGCGCACGATTTCGTCATAGGCGAACAGGTCCGTTGGATCGGCCATCGCCACGAGATAGGTGCCGCCCCGATCTTCCAGCAGCAGTGCGCGAAACCGGCGCGCCTGCATTTCAGGCAGGGAACGCGCCACCGAAAGGTTGATGCTGTATTGCCGCAGGTTGAGGTAGGGAATCTTGAGCTGCCGGGCCAGCGCCTCGGAAATGTCGTCCTCGGAAACAAACCCGTTTTCGATCAGCACGCGGCCGAGCTTGCGGCCGCTGCGCTTCTGCTGCTCGAGCGCCAGTCCCAGCTGCTCCTGGGAAATCAGCTTTTCCTGAACCAGCAGATTGCCGATGCGTACCTTCTCTGGCCTGGCCATTTATTCGTCCCGATCCGGGCAAGCCGGAAGCAATATTTTCAAAATAAAACAGCGCTGAACGAGCGCGGGATCAAGCCGCGGGCGGCATTTGCAATGCAAAATTACGGCCGCATGCATACCCGAGCCTGCTTTCATAGACAAATCCTGAACTTACCCTCCGTTTCTGTCAACCTGCTTTAGCTTTTCCCGCGCCTTCTCCGCAATCACCCTTAGCGCCGGCTGTTCCTGTCGCGCTGCATCTTCAGCCTGCGACACGAAGCCGCCAAGGCGATTCGGGAACACCGCCACCGCCCGGTCGAGTTGCACCAACGCGGCGTCAAGTTCCCCATTGAGGCCCAGCAGCAGCACCTGCCGGTACGCCAGTTCCGGCACCGGCAGCAACCGCAGAACGCGCCCGTTCAAGGCCAGCTTGTCCTGAAGATTGTTGCGGTCGGGAACGATAGCGCCGGCGTAAGCCATTTCGATATAGGGGGCCAGCAGCGTATCCCGGTGCAATTTGAGCAACGCCTCGTTGTGCTCGAGGACCTCCTCACGGTTCTTCGGCATCACGCGCGGATACATCAATTGCTCCAAGTCGCGGTACGCCTGCAACACGCTGCCAAGCGTGAAGAATCCCGCCACCAGCATCATCGGAAAGGCGTAGCGTGACAGCGCCGAAAGGTGCAAGCGTATGTAGCGCTGGCTGCCCATGCCGAGCAGGACGGCGGCTAGTCCGAGAAAATTGCCATGCCACAACGGATACTCGATCATGCTGTGCACGAACAGCACCGACAGCAGGCAGAGCATCCACCAGTTTTCCGGGCTGGGGGACATGCGCCGGCGCAAGCCCAGGACCCACCCGGCCAGTCCCGCGCATACCAGGCCCGCACCGGCGAGGCCCGTTTCGGCCAGCAATTGCATCAGGGCGTTGTGTGAATTTCGGTCGTAATTGGGAATGTGATAGCGCGAGAGTTCGGCAGCCTGCTCAAAGAACACGCCGGCGTATTGGCCGAAACCTATGCCGAGCACCGGCTCCTTGATCAGCATCAGCAGTGCCTGGTGCCACATGTAAATGCGTGTGCCCAGAGCAGAGCCCCCTGCCTGCGGCAATACGCCTCGCGCCAATTCGTCGGCAAAGCGATCGATCGACGTAACGGGCAGAGCCGCCGCACCCGCCGCAAGAAACGGCCGTGTAGCCAAGCCGTAGTGCGCCATCGCATACTGAACCAGCCCGAACAGCGGCAGCAGAACGGCGAATACGACGACAGCGCGCCGCAGCGCCGGCTCATCCGAGCGCGAACGAAACCACAGCCCGAGCGCCAGCACAGCCAGAAAATAGAGCCAGACGGCTTTCGAACCGGAAAGCGACAGCGCGTAAAGAAAAATACCGATACACACGGCTGCCGCTTGCCAGCTCAGCCGCCCTTTGATCTGCAGGTACAGCGCCGAGATGAGCGCGAGGGTGACATAGTCGCCAAAATGGTTGTTCTGGCCGAAATTGCCGTACGCACCCCGCTGTATCGGCCCGAGGCTGGAGACCAGGAAACGAAACGGCAGATCAACGCTGTAGAACTGCACTACCGCAGCTGCCGAGTTCAACAGCCCACCCAGCACCAGCATCGCCGCGAGCCAGCCCACCAGTTCCTCCATGCCGCAGGACTTGGCCAGCACCCGCCCCAGCCAGACCAGCCATGCCGCCCAGATGACATAGAGCGCGCCCAGCATCGACAACTCCGGATACGCGATGTCGAGCCAGACGATCTGCAGCGGCAGCAGCGCCGCAAAACCCAGGAGCCACATCACCAACACCGGGATTTCGACTTCGTCCCAGAAACGTTTCGCCGACAACGGCAGCAAGGCGACGAGCCCCAGTGCCAGCGCCAGCCACTCCGTATAAAAGTTGGTCAGCGGATGGTAGTGGTACGGGTTCAAGAACGGCAGCAAGAACATCAGCCCTAGAAAAGCGAGGCTGATGCGTGCCGGAATGCGTGGAAGCAAGTTATTTCCCAGAATTCGGAGGAGCGGGGAGTTGCTCGCTCGCGCTGTAGAGTACCAGTTGATTGCATCGGCGATCAATCCGCCGGATGAATCAATTGCCGCCGGGTTTGCCTCCCGCTGTGGCCGGAACACTCTTCTTCTCGGCCATGGGCGTTGAAATCTCGGTTGAAAGCTTGAGCCCTTCGCTCTTCAGCTGCTCCTCCTCGCGCACCTTTTCCCGCCCCTTTTCCAAGGCCTCCGCCTGAACGTCGGCGGAGGGTTGATGGGCGCCTGCGCGAGCCGACGCCTGCGCCTGCTCCATCGCAAGCTCAGCCGCGGCGGCCTCGGCCGTGCGTTGCGGCTGCATAATCACTCCGGGCTGAACGGCTGAAATCGGTGAAATCGCCGGCATGGTCGCGCCGGAAGGCGCGGGCTGCGCGCCGATCGGCTTTGCGCTGGATTCGTACGCCATGGGCGTTACCACCGACCGTGGCGTGATCTGGTACAAGACCCACACGACCCAGGCGATCACGACCAGCATGAGCCCGGCGATGATTCGCCAGAACAATTCCCAGTGTTTTCCCGCCTTGGGTAGCGCATGCGAAGCGTCCTGTTGGCTGGTCTGGCTCATTTGATTGTCCAAGAGGACGAGTCGCGCATTGTAGATTCCGGCGACAGGATGCGAAAAGAAACGGTCCTAGCTTCTCGCCCGGCTGTTCTTGTCTTCGACAGGGGCGGCTGCCGCCTCGACGCTCTCTGAAGTTACGTCGCTCGTATAGCCGTATCTGCGGTAGTAGCGGCCGCCGTAGCCCCGGTACTCGCCGTAGTACCTGTTCGCCTTGTCGATATCAAGCTGGTTGAGCACCACGCCAAGGCCGATCAGCGACGGCTCGCTGATGCGTTTCATCTGAGCCAGCCCGTGACGCGCGAGCGGATACGGAGTGCTGTCCGCCTTCACCACGTAAAGGATGGAGGTCGCGTATTGCGACAGCACCATCGCGTCGCTGACGAGCTGCATCGGCGGGCTGTCGATGATGATCACGTCGAAAGCCTTTTTCAGGGTCTCCATCACATCGGAAAAACGATGCGACGAGATCAGCTCCAGCGGATTGAGCGGCACGCGGCCCGATTGCAGAACCCAGAGATTCGAGTCTTGCGCCGGAAAGACGCACTCGTCGAGCGGCGCGCTGCCCGCGACGAGCTCCGACAGCCCAGACCGGTGCTCGTCGCCCCCGAGAGTGCGCGCGACCTTCGGCCTGCGCATGTCGGCTTCCACGAGCAGCGTCTTCTTGATCTGCGAAAATGCGAACGCGAGATTGCACGCAACCGTCGTCTTTCCCTCCTCGGGCAGCGAGGAGGTCAAGAGCACAACTTTTTGCGGCGAATCAATGCCGGAGAGCAGGAGGTCGCTGCGGATGCTGCGTATCCCCTCCGCGAACGGGCTCTGGTTGTCGTCAATGAACATGCGCTCGATCGGCATGCCCGGTGCCAGCCGCATGCGCGGCAATATTCCAACGGCCTTCACCTCCAGCTTGGCCTCCACCTCGTGGCTGGTTTTCACCGTGATATCGAGTTGTTCCAGCAGCAGGGCGATCGCTATCGCCAGAGCCAATGCGGCGAGCATCGCGCCGCCGACGATATTGCGCTTGTTCGGCCCGACCGGTGACTTGGGCACCATCGCCGGGTCGATCACGCGGGCGATTGCCGAGGGCACGTCGCCGGTGTTCGTTTCCTTCGCGCGCAGCGTAAACAGATCGTAGAGCTGACGGTTGGACGCCACCTCGCGTTCCAGCCTGGCGAGCATGAACTCCTTGCGGTTGTAGGCCTGGCTCTCCGCCTTGGCGCGGGCCAGCGCGCGCTCCAGCGACGCTTCGTTCGCCTTGGCGATCTCGTAATCCTTCGATACGCTATCCACTATCGTGCCAACCTGGCGCTGCACGTTGTCGCGCACCGCCTTCAGGTCCGACTGCGCTGCGACCATCCTCGGGTGCTCGGGCCCGTAGCGTTTGGAGGCCTCGCTGACGCGCCGCTCGGCCTCGGCCTCGGCTTCCTTGAACCTGGCCATGACCGGATTATTCTGCACCACGGAAAGCGACTCCAGCGAAGCGCCAGGTTGCCCCGGCCGCGCAACGCTGATCTGGTTGTACAGCGCCTCCGCCTCCAGGCGCTTGCGCCGCGCGTCGTCCAGAGCCGTTTCCAGTTCCTCGAGCTGCCTGATCGCCCCGGAAACGGACACGCCTTTCGTGACGACGATTTTTTCCTGTTCGCGGAAATCCTGCAGAGCACGCTCGGATTCGTTGAGCTTTTGCTTGAGTTCCTCCGCCTGGTCCTTCAGAAACGACATCGAGCGCCGCGTCGTTTGGCCGCGCGCTTCCAGGTCCGAGACGATGTAGATCATCGCCAGCGTGTTCGGGACACGTTCGGCCAGCACCGGGTCAAAGGAATCGAAACTCAACTTTGCCAACTGCGTGTTTCTGACCGGCTGCAGGCTGATTTGCCCCATCACCTGCGCCACCACGCTTTCCTCTAGCGCTTCCTCGTTGGGCGCTTTCACGGGAGACACCGCAGGAAGGAACTGCGCAGGCACCCATTCGGCGTACCAAGGCTTGCCCTGCTGGCGCGGATCATATTCCGCGTGTTTGGTCAGCTGCATCACGCGCACCAGCCGTTCGGCCAGTTCGCGCGACTTAATGATCTCGAACTGCGTCAGGAAATAATCGCGCGTAGTTCCATTGTAAGCTTCGAACAGTTCCTGCGTGGATACCACCTTGGGCTTGCCCATTTCGAGCATGAGCGTTGCCGTCGCGCGATAAATCGGCCGCAGGCTCGACGCATACATCGCCGCCAGCATGCCGACTGCGGCCACGACCATCAGGATGCCCCACTTGTAGCGGTTTATCGTGCGCAGATAGCGCACCACGTCCGGTTGAGCGCCTTCACCGGCGATGGGCGAAAAAGCTGCGGGTAGCTGCAAGTCACGGTTGGAAACTATATTCATGAGCCGGCCCTGCTACAGTGAATGGCGCACACGACGCAAGCCGCAACGCGACCGCTGCGGCGAAAAGCTTCGTAATCTTCGGTTCAACTGCAATATTCATGACCAACTCGTGACCATCTCCCAAGCCGAGCTTCGGATACATGCTGTCAATCTACATTATTTCCTTGCAATTACAATACCATGCAGCATCTATTTGACAAAGTTTTACAGATTGAGCCGGAGGCACCACCGTCTGGGCCGCCCCGTGACCGGCAAAGCGATAGGGCCGTGCCCCCTCGTTCGCAGAAATCAATGTCTGCTCAAGATGTTGTGGCTCGCTCCCGGCCGCTTGCCCGGGGGAAAAGAAAGCACCAGCGTTCCATCCTGGCTACAGACAAATTCGGTCCAGATTCGAGGCAGTATGCGATGGAACTGAACCTGGCCCTGTTCGGCGGCGCGTATAGACCCTTCCTTCCATGCTTGGAGCGGATCGTGAGATCGGAACACGTTCGACAAGCCGGATGCACACCAGGTAAAGCAAATTGACCTGGAAGTGCAAGCAGCCGGCCCGCGTCACCCGCTGGTATCATAGGGCGAATCATTCAGTCTATTGCGGCCTCCGCTCAAATGAACTTCTGCTCCAACTGTGGCGCCCCCGTCAGGCTCAAGGTGCCTGCGGGCGACGTCCTGCCGCGCCACGTGTGCGACGCCTGCAACACCATCCATTATTCCAATCCTAAAATGGTAATCGGATGCATCCCCGAGTGGGAAGACAAAATCCTGCTGTGCAAGCGCGGAATAGAACCGCGCCTCGGCTACTGGACGCCGCCCGCGGGGTTCATGGAAAACGGAGAAACCACCGGAGAAGCGGCGCAGCGCGAAACGCTGGAGGAAGCCAGCGCGCGCGTCGAAATTGGCGACTTGTTCAGCATGCTGTCGGTGCCCCATGTGAACCAGGTGCACATGTTCTATCGCGCACGGCTGCTCGACCTGGATTTCGCCCCGGGGACAGAAAGCCTGGAGGTCGCACTGTTCGACGAGTCCGAAATCCCGTGGAAAGAGATCGCCTTTCGCACCATCTCGACCACGCTCAGGCATTACTACGATGACCGGAAGCAGGGACGCTACGGCTGCCATTGCGGCGCCATATTGCCCCTCAAGTAGCGCCCTCAGTTCTCCGGCGTTGCGCTGATCTTGTGGATCGAAAGGTCGGCGCCGTTGAACTCCTCTTCGGCATCCAGGCGCAGGCCGACCGTGGCCTTGAGCAGTCCATAGACCAGCCCGCCCCCGACCAGCGCGACCGCTATGCCCATGGCCGTGCCGGCCAGCTGCGACATGAAGGCCACCCCTCCCATGCCGCCCAGCGACTTCGCGCCGAAAATGCCCGCAGCGATGCCGCCCCAGGCACCGCACAAGCCGTGAAGCGGCCAGACGCCGAGCACGTCGTCGATCTTCCAGCGGTTCTGCGTAAGCGTGAACATGTTGACGAAAATGAAACCCGCCACCGCCCCGACCAGCAGCGACGCCGCCGGATGCATCACGTCCGATCCCGCGCACACCGCGACCAGACCCGCAAGCGGGCCGTTATGCACGAAGCCCGGATCGTTGCGCCCGGCCACGAGCGCCGCGAGCGTGCCCCCTGCCATCGCCATGAGCGAATTGATGGCCACCAGGCCGCTCACCTTGTCCAGTGTCTGCGCCGACATGACATTGAAGCCGAACCAGCCGACTGAAAGAATCCATGCCCCCAGGGCCAGAAACGGAATGCTCGACGGCGGATGCGCGGTCATGCCCTTTCCGTCCTTGCTGTAGCGTCCGCTGCGCGCGCCCAGAAGCAGAACCGCGACCAGCCCGATCCAGCCGCCCACCGCATGCACCACGACGGAACCGGCGAAATCATGGAACTCCTCGCCGAACGCAGACTTGAGCCAGGCCTGTATCCCGTAGTGCTGGTTCCAGGCGATGCCCTCGAAGAAGGGATAGACGAAACCGACCAGCAGGAACGTCGCCGCCAGTTGCGGATAGAAGCGCGCGCGCTCGGCGATGCCTCCCGAGACGATGGCCGGAACCGCCCCGGCAAAGGTCAGCAGGAAAAAGAATTTCACCAGTTCGTAACCGTTCTTCTGCGCCAGCTGCTCGGCGCCGGCGAAAAATCCCACGCCATAGGCGATGCCGTAGCCGATGAAAAAATAGGCGATGGTGGACATGGCGAAATCAGTGAGGATCTTCACCAGCGCATTGACCTGATTCTTCCATCGCACCGTGCCCAATTCGAGAAAGGCGAAGCCGGAATGCATCGCCAGCACCATGATCCCGCCAAGCAGGATGAACAGAACATCGCCGCCCGATTTCATATTTTCCAAGACATCCTCCCGTAGTGTCGGCATCGATCGCATCGCGCAACCGGTGTGCGATGGGTGCGATATTTCGCGAATTATGAAGTCTTTCGCCGGATTTGTATTCCCGCCGTCATGGACGCTGCGAATGACCTTGTGCTAGCGTGCCGCATGCGAAAATCAACCGCGCCTGCCTAGCTGGCCATGCACTTACCTTTGCACCGCATCCATGATTCCGTGGCTTGAACCGGACGATCCGTTTCCGCCTCTGGAAACCGCGCTGAAAAGCCCGAACGGACTGCTCGCGGCGGGCGCCGACCTGTCGCCCGGGCGCCTTCTGGCCGCCTATCGCCGGGGCATTTTCCCGTGGTACACGGAAGGCGAGCCGCTCCTCTGGTGGAGTCCGGATCCGCGCATGGTGCTCATTCCTTCCGAACTGAAAATATCGCGTTCTCTCGCAAAAACGCTGCGCAACCGCGATCACGAGGTTCGCTTCGACAGCGATTTCGGGGGGGTCATGCAGGGCTGCGCCACCCGCGGCGCCGACGTTGCCGCGCCGGGGGCGAACGGCCCAGGCACATGGATCACGGCCGAAATGCGCACGGCCTATCTGAGCTTGCACGAACTCGGCTACGCCCACTCGGTGGAAACCTGGATCGACGGCAAGCTGGCCGGCGGCCTGTACGGCGTCGCCCTTGGCCACATGTTCTACGGCGAGTCCATGTTCACGTGCGTGCGCGACGCGTCCAAGATCGCCATGGTGCATCTGGTGCGGCGCCTCGAGCGCCAGGGCTATGGCCTGATCGATTGCCAGATGCACACTCCGCACCTCGCCAGCCTCGGCGCACGCGCCATCGAACGCGACAAATTTTCACTGCGACTGAGGGAATTGGTAGACTATGCCGTGCCGCCCGCGAAATGGAACACCATAGAAACGGATAACGATGTCGCTCCTTAACGACCTGCCGCATGCGGTACTGCAGTTTTATGTGACCGCACCCTATCCTTGCAGCTACCTGCCGTCCAAACTCGCGCGTTCACAGGTTGCCACTCCGAGCCACCTGATTTCCAACGAGGTCTATGGCGGATTGGTAAAGGCCGGCTTTCGCCGCAGCGGCATTTTCACTTATCGCCCCTACTGCGATACCTGCCGCGCCTGCGTGCCGGTGCGTATCCCGGTGGATCAGTTCGAGCCGACCCGCGCGCAGCGCCGCGCGCAAAAGCGCCACGCCGCGCTCGACACGACCGCGCAAAGTCTGCGCTTTCGCAACGAGCATTACGCGCTCTACCTGCGCTACCAGGCCCACCGCCATTCCGGAGGAGGCATGGATCAGGACAGCCGCGACCAGTATTCCCATTTTCTGCTGCAAAGCCGCGTCAACACGCGCCTGATCGAGTTTCGGGACGAGAGCACTCTCATGATGGTGTCCATAGTGGACATTCTCGGTGACGGAATGTCCTCGGTCTATACCTTCTTCGAACCCGGTATTGCCGCCAGCTTCGGCACTTACAACATCGTCTGCCAGCTCGAACAATGCCGCAGCCTGGAATTGCCCTACCTCTATCTGGGCTACTGGATCCGACACAGCCGGAAAATGGCTTACAAAGCCAACTTCCAGCCCATCGAGGGGCTGATAGACGGCGAATGGCGCCGGCTGAGCAGCAAGGACTTCGATTAGTTCCCGTAGCACCCCGGGGCCGGCGCCCGCGGCCGCGCGCCTCCATTGCCTCTTCAAGCGGTAAAATTGCGCGATGCTTTACTCCCTCGCACGCCCGTTTCTGTTCGGGATGGATCCCGAAACGGCGCATAACTTCGCCCTCGCCTCGCTCAAGCTGATCGAGCGCAGCGGCATGGCCCATGTGTTGGCTAGTTCTGGGCTGGCCGGTTCGGGGCCGGCCCGCGCAGTCAAAGTGATGGGGCTGGATTTTCCCAATGCGCTCGGCCTCGCCGCCGGCCTGGACAAGAACGGCGAATACATAGACGCGCTAGCCGCCATGGGTTTCGGCTTTATCGAAATCGGCACGGTCACGCCGCGGCCGCAGCCGGGGAATCCGAAACCGCGCATGTTCCGCCTGCCCGAGGCCCAGGCCCTGATCAACCGCCTTGGTTTCAACAACCACGGCGTCGAGCATCTGCTCGCCAACGTCGCGCGCACGCGCTATCGCGGCGTGCTGGGGATCAATATCGGCAAAAATTTCGACACGCCGATCGCGCGCGCAGCCGACGATTACGAGGTCTGTCTGGCGAAGGTCTACCCGCACGCGAGTTACGTGACGGTCAACGTCTCCTCCCCCAACACCAAGGACCTGCGCCAGCTCCAGGGCGCGGGCGAGCTGGGCGCCCTCGCAGGAAAACTGAAGACCGAGCAACTGCGCCTCGCCGACACGCACGGGCGCTACGTGCCCATCGCGCTCAAGATCGCGCCCGACCTGGACGACGCACAGCCCGCGGCAATCGCCGCATGCCTCGTCAAACACAAGATCGACGGCGTCATCGCCACCAATACGACGATATCGCGCGAAGCGGTAAAGGGCCTGCGGCACGCCGAAGAAACCGGCGGACTCTCCGGCGCCCCCCTTCGCGATGCCTCGACCGAACTCATCCGCAAGCTCGCGCGGCTGCTCGACGGCGAGCTGCCCATCATCGGTGTCGGCGGCGTCATGAGCGCCGACGATGCGCTCGCCAAGCTGGCGGCCGGGGCGAGCCTGGTGCAGATCTACACCGGGTTCATCTATCGCGGCCCGGATTTGATCGGCGAAATCCTGCGCGCCCTGCCGGCTGCCAAACCATGACCGGGCGCACGCTGGCAGAGCAGATCGATGCCCTGCTGCCGCAGACCCAGTGCACCAAATGCGGATACGACGCCTGCAGGCCGTATGCCGAGGCCATGGCGGCCGGCGCAGCCGACATCAACCAGTGTCCTCCGGGCGGCGCAGCCGGCATCCGCAAGCTGGCGGCACTGCTCCAGCGCAGGGAAGAACCGCTCAATCCGGCCCACGGCACCGAGCGGCCGCGCGCCGTCGCATTCATCGACGAGGCACGCTGCATCGGCTGCACCCTGTGCATACAGGCGTGTCCGGTCGACGCCATTGTCGGCGCATCCAAGTGCATGCATACCGTGATCGCGGAACTGTGCACCGGCTGTGATCTGTGCGTTCCGCCCTGCCCCGTGGATTGCATCGCCATGCTGCCCCTTCCCCAAGCGCAGGCAACCTGGACCCGGACCATGGCAGACGCCGGGCGCGCACGCTTTCAGTTCCGCAAACTGCGCCTGGAACGGGAACGGGCGGAGCGGGCCGAACGCCTCGCACGCAAGGCGCAGGAAAGGCTGGCGCAGCCCCTGGCGGACGACAAGAAGGCCATGATCCTTGCCGCGATCGAGCGCGCCAAAGCGAGGAAGGCAGGCGTCGCGCCGAAAAACACGGATGCGCTCCCACCACAGATACAAGCGCAGATCGCCGCCATCGACGCACGCCGCGCAGCGGCGAAGAAGCGATGAATCCGCAAAAAAGACAGGAAATTTTCGAGCGTTTCCGCGCGGCCAACCCGCAGCCGCGCGGCGAACTCGAACACCGCACGCCGTTCGAGTTGTTGATCGCCGTGATCCTGTCGGCACAGGCGACCGACAAGAGCGTCAACCTCGCCACGCGCGACCTGTATCAGGCCGCCAACACGCCGCAGGCAATACTCGACCTCGGCATGGACGGACTGGTCAAACACATCAAGCGCATCGGCCTCTTCCGCGCCAAGGCGAAGAACATTCTCGCCACCTGCGAAATGCTGCTGCGTGCGCATGAGGGCAAGGTGCCGCAGGAGCGCGGGGCGCTGGAGCAATTGCCCGGCGTCGGGCGCAAGACGGCGAACGTGGTACTGAACATCGCCTTCGGCCATCCGACCATCGCCGTCGACACGCATGTATTCCGCGTCGGCAACCGCACGGGCATCGCACCGGGCAAGAATCCGCTGGAGGTCGAGCATAGGCTGCTCAAATTCGTGCCGCCGCAATACCTGCTGCACGCCCATCACTGGCTGATTCTGCACGGACGCTATGTGTGCAAGGCGGCGAAGCCCGATTGTCCGAATTGCCTGATACGCGATCTTTGCGAGTTCCGCGCCAAGACGAGCGCTGAGGGCAGCGCGAAGAGCGCGAAACAGAAATCCCGCGCTTCCGGCGGCCGTTGACGGTCCGGCATTCCCTCCCGAAACCATGTTCAATCCCACCCGCGACCAGGTCAGGCAGTTTTTCTTCGACGCCTGGCGCAAGCACCGGAAGCAGGAAGTGCTGGCGGGGCTGGACAATATCGCGGTCGGCGTCATCCTGCTGCATCCGGAATACCATCCGGTGCTGGATGATCCCGAACGCTATCAGGGCCGGGACTACACGCCAGAGGCCGGCGAAACGAATCCGTTCCTGCACATGAGCATGCACCTGGCGATCGAGGAGCAGTTGTCCGTCGATCAACCGCCCGGCATCAAGTCCGAATTCACGCGTCTCGCAGCGAAGGCTGGAGACCGGCATGCCGCCTGTCACGCAATCATGGAGTGCCTGGCCGAAACGATCTGGCGTGCGCAGCGCGACGGCGCGGCACCGGATTCGCAGGCGTATCTTGAGCGCCTGAAGCGGCGCTAGACCGGCTTATTGCACCAAGCGGTGCAGCGGTATGACCTTCAGTTTTCCCTTAAGGCCGTGGATATGGGCGGCAAGGTCCTGAATGTCCTGCGCCGAAAGCTTGGCCGTCTGCCCGTTCATTACCGCATTCTTGCGCTCGCCGGACTTGTAGTCGGTCAGGGCGCGTGCGAGATAGTCCGCATGCTGGCCGGCGAGAAGAGGAATATCGGCCGAAGTCGGCGTGTTGAAATCGGCGCCGTGGCAGGCCGCGCATGGCTTGGCCTTGTCGGCACCGGCGCCGGCGTTGCCGCCTGCATAGGCAGTCGGGATCGCGAATGCCAGAAGTGCGATGAGCAAAATTGTCTTCATGGTCGCCCCCTTACTGCGCTTCGCTGGAATAGTATGCGGCGAGATCCGCCATGTCCTGATCAGACAGGCTTTGCGCGATGCCGCGCATCGATGGATGGCTGCGCGCACCGGACTTGTACGCCTGCAGCGCGTTGACCAGGTACACCGGCTGTTGGCCGGTGATCATCGGCACCTGGTACATGTACGGATATACCGTCTTGTAGCCAGGTATGCCGTGGCAACCCGTGCACATCGAGATCTTGCCCTTGCCCGCCGCGGCATTGCCGGCCGGCGCCTGGGCCAGCGCGGCGCCAGCCAGGACAAACAGAATCGTTCCCAGAATGAATTTCATCATATTCGCCCTTCAGAGTTCCTTTCAAAGCGAGGGGACAAATTCCCTCGCGCTCCCGAAAATCAGGGGCCAATTCGGCGATCCTGACATGGCCTCTTCGCAACCGCCCCCTGGTTCGCGCCACGCGCCCGGCGACCTGCCGACCGCCGTCAAACCCAAAACGGCCGTGGATTCTATACGATAGGCATCGGAAGAGTAAACAGCGACCACGAGCCAAACGCGGGCGGCGGCCGAACCGTGGCCGCGTCCGGCATCGTATAATGCGCCTTTCATTTTCCGGGTATTGCCGCTGGAACAAAAAGCTACGTTGCAACCCAGGACCTGACGGTTGCGGTGAATGCGGCAATCGCCCTGCAGCGCCCCTTGCTGGTCAAGGGCGAGCCGGGCACCGGCAAGACCATGCTGGCCGAGGAGGTGGCGCAGTCGCTGGGCCTGCCGCTGCTGCAATGGCACATCAAGTCGACCACCAAGGCGCAGCAGGGCCTGTACGAATATGATGCCGTGTCGCGCCTGCGCGATTCCCAACTGGGCGACCCACGCGTGCACGACATCAAGAACTATATCGTCAAGGGCACCCTGTGGGAGGCGTTCAACGCCGACGAGCCGGTGGTGCTGCTGATCGACGAAGTCGACAAGGCCGACATCGAGTTCCCGAACGATCTGCTGCGCGAACTGGATCGCATGGAATTCTACGTCTACGAGACGCACGAACTGGTCAAGGCCAAGCACCGCCCCATCGTGTTCATCACCTCCAACAACGAAAAGGAACTGCCCGACGCCTTCCTGCGGCGCTGTTTCTTCCACTACATCCGCTTCCCCGACAAGGAAACGATGGAGAAGATCGTCGACGTGCACTTCCCCGATATCAAAAAGCACCTGCTGCGCGAGGCGCTGGAGGTGTTCTTCGAAGTACGCGACGTGCCGGGACTGAAGAAGAAGCCTTCGACTTCGGAACTGCTCGACTGGCTGAAGCTCCTGCTCGCCGACGACATCCCGCCCGAAGCGCTGCGCAGCAAGGACAAGAAGACCATCATCCCGCCCCTGCACGGCGCTCTGCTCAAGAACGAGCAGGACGTGCACCTGTTCGAGCGGCTGATATTCATGTCGCGGCACAACCGCTGACGGGACCACGCTCCGCGCCGGCCAGATCATGTTGATCGATTTCTTCCTCAAGCTCAAGGACGCCAAGGTTCCGGTCACGACCAAGGAATACCTCATGCTCGTCGAGGGCATGCAGAAGGGCGTGGTGAATTCCTCGATCGACCAGTTTTACTATTTCTCCAGGACCTGCCTGGTCAAGGACGAAGCCAACTTCGACAAATTCGACCGCGTCTTCGGCGAGTACTTCAAGGGCGTCGAAGCCATCATGGGGGTGGAGGCCGATATTCCCCTGGAGTGGCTCCGCAAGCAGGTCGAACTCAATCTGAGTCCGGAAGAAAAAGCCAAGATCGAGGCCATGGGCGGCTGGGAAAAGCTCATGGAGACGCTGAAGAAGCGCCTGGCGGAACAAAAGGAGCGGCATCAGGGCGGCAGCAAGTGGATAGGCACCGGCGGCACCTCGCCCTTCGGCGCCTACGGCTACAACCCGGAGGGCGTGCGCATCGGCCAGGAAGGCTCGCGCAACCGCTCGGCGGTCGAGGTGTGGGATCAGCGCGAGTACCAGAACCTGGACGACCAGGTGGAACTGGGAACGCGCAACATCAAGGTGGCCCTGCGGCGCCTTCGCCGCTTCGCCCGCGACGGCGCGCCGGAAGAACTCGACCTGGACGGCACCATCAGTTCCACCGCGAGGAAGGCCGGAATGCTCGACATTCTGATGCGGCCCGAGCGCCACAACAAGGTCAAGGTGCTGCTGTTTTTCGACATCGGCGGCTCGATGGACGATCACATCAAGCTGTGCCAGGAAATGTTTTCAGCGGCGAAGACCGAATTCAAGCACATGGAGTACTTCTACTTCCACAACTGCCTCTACGACTATGTCTGGAAGGACAACCGCCGCCGCCACTCGGAGCGGACTCCGACCGTGGACATCCTGCACAAGTACGGGCATGACTACAAACTGATCTTCGTCGGCGACGCGACCATGAGCCCGTACGAGATCCTGCAGCCGGGCGGCTCGATCGAATACTCCAACGACGAGTCCGGCGCGGTGTGGATGCGGCGCATGCTGGACGTCTATCCGAAGGCGATCTGGCTCAATCCGGAGCCGGAGCAGCTCTGGCCCTACCGCCAGTCGATCTCCGTCATCCGCGAAATCATGGAGTCGCGCATGTACCCGATCACCATCGAGGGCCTCGAGCGCGCGATGCGCTATCTGAGCAAGTGATCCGGCGCTCCGCCACGGCACCTGCCTGACCCTCCGGCCGGACCGCGATCACCCAACACACGCAGGGCCTTTCTGCCGGAACGAATTCTACTTCGCTGCAGTCATCTGCCCCGGAAGCCAGAGAGCAAGCTCGGGCCAGGCGAAAAGCAGCGCAACGAATACGATCATCAGCAGAACATAGGGCGTCGTACCGTAGGTAATATCGCGCGCGCTTGCGCCCGGCATCATGCCCTGGATCACGAACAGATTGAGGCCCACCGGCGGGGTGATGAACCCGATCTCCAGCCATACGATCATGATGATGCCGAACCACACCGGATTGAAGCCGAAGGTCATCACCAGCGGGAACAGGATCGGCAGGATGATGATCATCACCGAAAGCTCCTCCAGCGCGTAGGCGATCACCAGCAGCATGGTGAACACGGCGATGAAGAACGCCGGCTTCGAGAGGTTTAGCGCAACCACTGTATCCATCAACGCCTTCGGCGCGCCAAGCAGGGCGATCACGTGCGAAAAAATAGCCGCAAAGATGATGATGACCATCACCATCGCCGTGGTCCGCACCGTCTCGAGAAACGCCTGCTGCAATGCGCGCCAGGTGAGCGCGCGCATCCACAGCGCAAGCACCATGCTTACCATGCTGCCTAGCGCGGCCGCCTCCGTCGGGGTGACCACGCCCATGTACATCGAGCCGAGCACGACTGCGACCAGGATCATTACAGGCCCCATTTCCCGCAGTCCGGCAATGCGCTCCGCCAAGGTCCCGAAATCCTCCGGACTGTGCGGCGCGTCCTGCGGCCGCAGCACGGCGTGGACGATGGCATAGGCGGCGAAGATCACGGCAAGCAGAATGCCGGGGATGATGCCCGCGGCGTAGAGGTGCCCTATCGACGTCTCGGTCATGACGCCGTAGATGATCATCGGAATCGACGGCGGAATCAGGATGCCCAGCGTGCCACCGGCGGCGATCGAGCCGATGATCAGCGGCTTTGCATAACCGCGGCGCTCCATCTCCGGTATCGCGATGAGGCCGATCGTCGCCGCCGTGGCGACGCTGGAACCGGACACGGCGGAGAAGATCGCGCAGGAGAAAATGCTGGCGACCGCCATTCCGCCCGGCAGAAACCCCACCCATTTTGCAACCGCGGTGAACAGGCCTTTGCCTATCCCCGAATGCATCAGGATCGCGCTCATGAACACGAACAACGGGAGCGCGACAAAGGAAAAGCTGGTGGCGTTGCTCCAGGCGATGGACCCCACGGTGGAAAGCCCCACCGTCCACCCCTTCATGTAGACCAGGCCGAGCACGCCGACCAGCGCCAGCGACAACGCGATCTCGAAGCCGATCGCGAAGAGGAAGAACACCAGCGCCAGCAGCAGACCGCCGAGTATGGATTCGCTCACTGCGTGCCGTCTTCCTGCATTGCTAGATTAGCGGAGAAACTTCGTCGCATTCGGACGCGGGGCCGCGCAGTGCGCGGATCTGCCGCCACAGCGTGGCCCCCATCGCGGCCAGCATCAGCAGCAGGCCGAGCGGAATGCAAGTCATGGGCAGCCACAGCGGATAGACCATCACGGTGGACGCGCGGTCGTAGTTGTATGCGCTGATTGCGCTCTGCATGGTCACCCAGGTGATGACTGCGACAAGAAGGATGCCCATGATGAGCGTGGCCGCCCGCAGGCGCGCGCGGCGCGCCGGCTTCATGTTCGAGGTAAACAGGTCGACGCGCACGTGGCCGCCGACGAGGAAAGTGTAGGCCAGCCCGCCGAAAATCACGAACACTTGCAGAAAGCTCGCCAGCTCGTCAACGAATAACTGTGGCTTGTCGAGAAAATAGCGCATGAGCACGTCCACGGATATGAGCACGGTGATCACCAGGATCGCCACCCCGGCAATCACCGCCAGCCACTTGCTCGCCCAATTGATCAAACCGTGCCCTGCCT
>JAPLRD010000159.1:0-14201 GCA_026399375.1 Pseudomonadota bacterium | reverse complement strand
TGCGTTTCAACCAGGATTCCCAGGCGACGCCGCTCGCCTGCCGCGCCTTGGCGATCTCCTCCGGACTGGGATCGACGATGGTCATGCCGAGTTCGACGACGCGCTTGCGCGTGCGTTCATCCATTGCCTTGGCGTCCGCCCACTCCTTGTCCTCGAAACTGAGTTCCTTGAACGACTCGAGCAGCAGGTTCTGCAGATCGGCCGGCAGCGCGCTCCACGCCTTTTGATTCACCGCCAGCCATTCGGTGGATGCACCGGAGAGGTTCCAGTAGTTCAGGAACTTTGATACTTCGAAGAATTTCATCGGCTCGGCGTTGGTAGCCGATGTCATGGCGCCGTCCACGACGCCGCGCTGCAGGGCGGTGTACACCTCGCCGAACGGAATGCTGACGGGCGAACTGCCCAGGACGCGGGCGATGTCCGCGGATTCCGCGCCGTAGACGCGAAACTTCTTGCCCTTCCAGTCGCTCACCGTGCGAATCGCCTGGTTCGCGAACAGCTGCTGCGACGGCCAGGTTTGTATC
This sequence comes from Pseudomonadota bacterium, assembly GCA_026399375.1. GTDB lineage: Bacteria > Pseudomonadota > Gammaproteobacteria > Burkholderiales > SG8-39 > 2-12-FULL-64-23. The sequence continues at coordinate 13,677 of JAPLRD010000159.1, read as the reverse complement.
GACATCAGCTTGAGCCCGCGCTTTGCCAGCATCTCGGTGGAATACGGGCGCAGCGCTTCCGCCGCCTTGCGGTGCTCCTCGAAGGACGAGGTCATGAACGGCAGTTCCAGGACCCCCATCTCAAGCAACACGTCGGTGAGATACGCTGAGGTGATCGGCGCCATTTCCACGCGCCCGTCGAGCAGCGCCGGCAGGATTTCCGGTCCGGGATAGAGCGACGATGCGGGATGTATGCGCAGTTCCAAACGTCCCTGCGTCTTCTCCTTTACCTTGGCGGCGAGCAGGTTCAGGTTCAGCGTGAGGTAGTAGGTGGGTGCAGTGACGCACGGAACGTTCCAGACGATCGGCTTGGTTTGCGCCTGGAGCATCCCTGCCTGCAATGCCATGCCCAGCGCGACCAATAGCATCCATACACGATGCAGTTTCATGTTCATTCCCCTCCTCGTTGTTTGCGCACACCGGAAAACGGTGCGGCGATCAATCATGGACAACATCGACTCGCCGACCTGCGCTGCGTCGCTTTGCAATCCGGACCACCGCGCACCGATTGCTCGAATGCACCCGCATCTGCGTCGCTGGATTAAAATGCCGCCTTGACGTCTGGGCCGTCGACCCGCAACTCTACCTGAAAACTCCCGCCGGTGTCCGGCTATCACCTCCTGATTGCGCGAGAAGAACATGAATCCTGCGAGCGTGCGTGAATTCGATATTGCCGTGATCGGAGGCGGCATCGCCGGCCTCGCCGCGACCGCCCAATGCGCCGAGCGCGGTGCCGCGGTCGCCTGCATCAACGACAGCTCCATTCCAGGGGGGCTGGTCGCAAACATCGGAAAACTCGACAGTTATCCGGCGCTCGCGCCACTGTCGGGTGCGGCGCTGGCCGATGGCATGATGCAGACCTGCAAAGCACTCGGCGCGGAATTCGTGAATGCCGCGGTCACGTCGCTTGCCCATTCCGATCAGGGCAGCGCCATCGCGACGGACCAGGGCAATTTCAGAGCGAAGGCGGTGATTCTTGCCACCGGCGCCAGGCTGCGGCAGCTGGGCATTCCGGGCGAGGCCGAATTCGCCGGACGCGGCGTTTCGCAATGCGACTGGTGCGATGGCGGATTCTTCCGCGATGAAGCGGTGTTCGTCATCGGCGGGGGTGACGCCGCATTCCAGGCCGCACTGCATCTAGCCGTGCTGTGCAAATCGGTCACCCTCGTCGTGCGCAGCCCGACGATACGGGCGCGGCGCAGCTACGTGCAGCAGGCCGCGGACAACGAACGCATCGCCTTTCTCTGGGACACCGTGGCCGAACGCATCATCGGCGCCGAGCGCGTCGAACGCATCGCGCTGCGCAATCTTGCGGAAGGCAAGGCGGAAGAACACCCTGCCGCGGGTGTGTTCGTGTTCGCCGGCACCGTGCCCAATTCCGCGTTTCTGCCGGCCGGGATCGCGTGCGATGCGTCGGGCTTCATCGTGACCGACACGGACTTTAATACCTCGCTGAGCGGCGTTCTTGCTGCAGGGGCTGTGCGCAGCGGCTACCGCGGTCAGCTGGTCACGGCCTGCGGCGAAGGCGCGGCCGCGGCGGCGGCGGCCGTCGAGCAATTGCAGCGGCGCGAACTGCTTTGAATTCTGCTTGCGCCGACCCTCATTCACCGCGCCGCAACCCCTCCCAATCGCGCGGCAAATTAATCGGCACCACCACGCGGCAGGCGGGAAATCCCCAAGTAGGGAAATACACATGCTGCGGAATCGGCGCGTCGCCGCCCGCGACGAAGACGACGATATCTTCCGCGCGTTCCACCACCGGGATCGGTAGGCCGCGCGCCTCGGCTTCCTCAACCCATGCTGGCAATCCGTAGTCGGGCGCAATTTCCCTCCGCAGCCAGAGCTTTTTCCACTGTTCGATCGGAATGCGACCATGCTCGAACAAATGGCGCGCAATATCGCTCTTGGTCCGCCCCTGGGCGTGAAGCTTTGCCGCCGTCGCCGGCGCCAGCAGCACCCCTACACAGCCACCGTGCATGACGCTGAACGCTGATGCCGCCGAAGCCATCACGCTCGCCACGTCGTCCAGTTCGCCGGTGACGTTGATGCTGCATTCGGCGCGCAGCAGCGTGACCGCGCTGGACGCCGGTGACAACCCGCTCTCTGTGTGCAGGAGCGGCCAGGGGCTCGCCTGGTCGTGCTCCGCAACGCACAGGGTATAGCGGCCGGGCTGGCCTATCCCCGCCAGCGAGGTAATCCCGGGCCAGCCGCCGCCGATATTGTTCATGATCAGGCGCAGCGCCCTGCCTATCGTGGCGTTCGCCTGCCATCCAGGCCCGAGCGCACCGATTCCGAAATTGATCCCCAATTCCCGCGCCAGCGGCCCGCTGATGACGAGCAGGGGCGTGACGTTTTCGTCGGTCGTCTGTACGCCACGCAGATTGAATGCGGGATCGGCGATACCTAGCACTGCCGCCAGCACCACGGGAAAATACTCCGACCGGCAGCCCGCCATCACCGCATTGACCGCGATCTTTTCCACCGTGGCCTGCCCGCGCAGCGGATCGAGTTCGCCGACGACGACTCCGGCCGATTCGGGGGAAAAACGCAGCATGTCGCGCACTTTCGCCACCGTCGGCGCTACGATCGGAAGGCCGTCGGTCCAGCCGCGGCGGAAATAAAGCTCGTTGACCTCGGCTTCCGTGTCCTGGGCGCGAACCACTTCCACGCGTTGACGCGGCAACTCGCCGGCCACCCGTCCCTTGCCGACCAGATCGGCTTCCTCAGCCCGCCTGCGCAGGATGTCGTCGATCCAGGCGCCGCCCGCCTGCTGCCCCACGGGCACGTGTATCCAGACCGAGCGTTCCATCTAGTCAGCTCCGCTCAAGGACTGCGAACTCGCGACGACGCGGTGGCGATCTGCAATTGGCCGCCCGTACCCGCTAGCCCGCCGCCCTGAGCTTCGCTCTCCAGTCCTGCGGCAATTTCACCGGCTTTGCCGTGGGGAATCCCAGCATTCCGTTGTGACTGAAGAAGTAGCAGTTGGTGCGCAGCGGATCGCCGCTCACGGCGATCATGAAATCCTCCGGGCGGATCACGATCGGTACCAGCCGCTCGGGATCGCGTGATGCGCCGAACACCTTGGGCGCCTTGCCCAGCATCACCATGTCATACAGAGACCGCCGGCCCGGGACGATGTTGGTATAGCCGCTGATGTATTTCTCGAACTGGCGCGCCGGAATGCGCGCATGCTCGAACAGATGCTTCTGCACATCGGCCTTGGTAAGACCTGATTTGGCGATGGTCCTGGCGATGATCGGCGAAAGCACGAGCAAGGGTTTATATGTGCCGGTCGACATGCCGATGGTAAAGCACAACTCCCAGCCGGTGTGCTTGATCACGGCGTCGGTCAGATACGGCAGGCATTCCGCCGCAGTCGAACCGTACACCGACACGATCACATGCGCACCGGTGAAGCGGGAAACGAACACGCCGTTTTCACCCGCGTCCAGCCCCATGCCGGCGCACAGGCTCGGCCACTTGATCTCCGCGAGCACGTCCTCGTTCTCCGCCATCGCGACGTGCCAGGTTCCGCCGAAGGTCGCCTTGTCGTTCTGGTGCCGCTGGAATCCGGCGACATTGCACAAGTACAGGCGCCAGAAGCGGCCGATACTGGTGTTGGCCTGGAAGCCGTCGCGCAGCGCGCCCTGCTCGTAGTTGAAGCCTAATTCCTTGATTATCCGCCCGTCGACCACGATCTGCGTTTCCGCTCCGGGCGTATTGCCGCTGTGTTCCACGCCGTATTGCGGATCGGCCATGGCTTCGACCAGGGCGACGAGGACGGGCATGTACTCGGGCCGGCAGCCCGCCATCACCCCGTTGACCGAGATGTTCCAGATGGTCGCGGCGCGGTTTTCCGGAAGCATGGTGCCCAGCACTTCATCGGGATCGCGATCGGTGAACGCGAGAAACGCCTCGATGCGCTCCAGTGTCGGCGGGACGACGGGAACGCCGTCGGTCCACAGGTTTTCGTAGAAGTAGCGATTGACTTCGTCCAGCGTGCCCTCGAAAACGACACCCCGCGGGGCCGGCTCGGCGACCGTTTCCATGCCCTGCTGCGCCGACGTAAGGCAATGGATCACCCGCTCCAGCGTCACCGACTTGACGTTGTGCTCGAGTTCTTCGCTGCTCTGCACGTCGGGATGGCCCGGCACCAGCGCAACACCCAGGTCCGGCAAACCCAGCCCGAATGAAGTCGTCTTCGCCTGGCCGATGAAGCCCTGCGATACCAGCGACGCCGTCGGAACCCCTGCCTTTTCGGCAACAGCGCTCACCCGCAACACGGCGGGTGTGCAGCTGCCTCAGCAGCCCATTCCGGATATGACCGCATCGACCTTGAGCGACTTCAGCTTTTCCGGCAGCGCGGCGAGGATTTTGCGCTCGTCCTCGCCGTGCGTGGAGCCGAATTCGTCCGGGCCGATGAAGCGCATGCCGGGAAAGCGCGCCAGAAGCTCCGTCTGCAATATGGCGAAGATCTCATCGCCGCGAAACATGTAATCCCAGAGGAAGGCCACCGTTTTTCCGGACAAGGAATCCAGCCGGGGCGCGACCGGCTGCACGTCCAGCGTGCGCTCGCCGCGCGGCCAGTACACCGAGTATGTTCCTTCCTTGTTGCTCATGCATTGCTCCCGTTCATGGCAAACCTCCCGTCCTGATCACGTCGCATGGAGCGCGAGGAGACGCGCTCCACACGCAGCGGCACAGCGCTGCCCTGTTCTTGCTGTTGCAGACAATAGCATCGGCTAGGACTCCAGCTTGATGTTGGACGCCTCGGCCACTCGTTTGTAGAGCGCGACTTCGCGATGAAAGAAATCGGCGAACTGCGACGGCGGGCTGACGACGACTTCCGCACCGCTGTCGGCCATCCGTCTGACGAAGTCGTCGCGCCGGCCAACGGCCGCGACGCTGCGATGCAATGCATCGACGACGGCCTCGGGCGTGCCCGCCGGCGCGAACAGCCCGAGCCAGGCGGTGACCTCGAAACCCGCCACGCCCTGCTCGATCGCGGTCGGCACCGACGGCGCGATCGCCGCGCGATTGGCTCCGGTCACGGCCAGCACGCGCAGGCTGCCCGTTTTCACGTGCGGCATCAACGTGAACAGGTCGACGAAAATGACCGGGACGCGCCCGGCCATCACGTCCTGCAGCGCGGGTCCGCCCCCTTTGTACGGAATGTGCAGGAGTTTCGTCCCGGTGAGCATCTGGAACAGCTCGCCGGCAAAATGCGTCTGCCCGCCGTAACCTGTGGACGCATAAGGCATCTCCCCCGGCTTCGCCTTGGCCAGCTCGATCAGGTGCTGCAGCGAACGGATGTCGGATTTCGCTTCGACCGCAATCGCCGAAGGGAATCGGTTCAACTGCGTGACCGGCCTGAACGACTTTTCCGGATCGAAGCGCAGGTTGTGATACAGCGCTGCGCTGGTCGCGTAACTTCCCGTGCCCATGAACAGCGTGTACACGTCCGCCGGCGCGCCCGCCACCGCCGCGGCCGCCAAAGTGCTTCCCGCGCCCGGGCGGTTTTCGACGATGAATGGCTGGCCGGTGACTTCGGTCAAACCCTGCGCAAGCATGCGCGTTCCGATGTCCGTGCTCGCGCCTGGCGCGAGTCCGAGAATGATTTTGACCGGCTTGCCCGGAAAAGATTGTGCCCGCGCCGGGCCCGCGAGCGTTGCCGCGACCCCGCCTGCGACAGCGAATCGCAGGAATGAACGCCGATCGGTCACTGCGGTGTCTCGACCGGTTTCGTCGCACGCATCGACGGGCGCTCGGAAAACTGCGCGAACCAGTGCGCAAGCCCGGGCGACGCGCCGCGCCAATCCTCGGCCGGATAGCGAAAATCGGCATAGCCGCAGGCTGTCGCGGCGGCGATCTGCGCAAGGTCGACCCCGGTGCCGAACCCGGCCACTGCCGGCTCGAGCGCCATAAAGCAGCGCTGTTCGCGCTGCCGCATCTTTTCGATGAAGTCGCCGGAACCCTCTCGGGCATCGCGCAGAAGTTCTGCACGGCGGCTGATCTGCGCTTCCACCAGTCCGTTTGCGATCGCAATGACCGACTGCATGCGCCAGCGCGCCGCTCCGCTTGCAGGCATCAGTTTGTAGCCGCCCAGTTCCGCGTTGAGATAATCGCAGATCGCCCCCGAATCCGTCAGGCGCAGACCCTCGTCGGTGACGAGCGCCGGGATACGCCCCACCGGCGTCGCATCCAGAAATGCGGGATCGAACGCAACGGTCTTCGTCGCCCAGGTGTGCGGCCATCGTGTCGGCACGAACTCGACCTTGCTTTCCAGGCCGAGTTCCATGATCGCGACGACACATCGGCGGACCCACGGCGACGCGGGTGTGGTGAACAATCGCATTGCTTACTCCTTTGAAGGACCGGATTCGATGGCGGCACAAGTGCCCGGGCCGTCGGGTTCGATCCGGTAATAGCGCAGGGCATTATCGCAGAACAGCGCCTGTCGTTCAGCCTCTGACCACGCGGCAAAATACTCCGCGTAGATGCGCCACACATCGGCATAGGACTTGCCGATCCCTTCGACCGGAAAGTTGCTCGCCATCATGCAGCGCGCGCAGGAAAAATTCTCGATGGCCAGTTGCACGACCGGTTCGATCGACTTCGCGCTCCACGCGCCGTCCCACATGCCGAAACCGGAGATCTTCGTCGCGACGTTGGGATATTGCGCCAGCCGGACCATGCTTCGGCGCCACAACGCCAGGCGTTCCGCATCGCGCCACAGCGGCATTCCCGCATGCGTGAGGATGAACTGCACGGCCGGATGCTGCCGCACCAGCGCCTCCACCTCCGCGCCCTGCTGCGGGAAGAACTGCAGGTCGAATGACAGACCGTATTTCCCGAGCAGATGGAATTTGCCGCGGAACGCCGGATCGAGCAGGGGATCGTAAGGCGGAACCTCATCTAGCCTTCGATGCAGCGCCTGGCGTATGCCGCGCACATTGCGAAACGCGCAGTGCGCCTCCAGCAAGGCCACCGCATCGCCGGCGGCCAGATCCGCGTTGCCGACGATGGCCTGCGGGATGCCTTGCGCTATCGCGTTGTCGGCAATGCCCTGCAGCCAGCGCGTTTCGCGAAGATGATCGCGCGGGTCGTGCTCGGCCTGAATGTGCACCGCCGCGACCACATCCAGGCCGGCGCGGTCCTTGATGAAATCGGTTACAAGATAATTGCGCCGCAGAGATGAAAAATCCGACACCACGGACGGCCGGTCGCCGTCGGACAACCAGGGATAGTAATTCTCGTCCAGGTTCCAGAGGTGTATGTGTGCGTCTACGATCTTCATTGCGATCAATCCACCTTCGCTGCTGCCCGGTGCAGGCGGGCAGAAACTATCGATATACCAAGCCCGGCAACCACAGGGCAAACGCGGGAACATAGGTGGTCAGCATCAGCACTCCCAGCATCAACAGCACCATCGGCCAGATGGCGCGCGACACCGCGGTCAGCGAAAGCCCCGAGATCGCCATGCCGACGAACAGGCAGTAGCCGATCGGCGGCGCCGCCATGCCGATCGCCACGTTGGTGACGATGATGGCGCCGAAATGGATCGGGTCGACGCCGAATTTCGTCGCCAGCACGATCAAGAGCGGCCCCAGGATCACCATGATCGCGATTTCGTCCATCACCGAGCAGATGACGAACAGGAACAGGTTGACCGCGAGCAGCATCATCCAGCGCTCGGAAATCCCCTCGGACACCCAGGTGGCGAGCTTCAGCGCCAGCTGCTCCTGCGCCACCAGCCAGCCGAAGCCGGCGGAGGCGGCGATGATGAACATGACCATGGCGGTGATGCGCATGGCGCGCAGGATGACGCCGGGCAGGTCGGCGAAGCGCAGCCGCTTCTCGATGAAGATGCCGACCAGCGCGCTGTAGACGCAGGAGACGATGGCGGCCTCGGTCGGCGTGAACGCGCCGCCGTAGATGCCCCCGAGCACCACCACCGGCGCCGCCAGCGCCCAGATGCCGTCGGCGAACGCGATACGGATTTCGCGCAGCGCCGCGCGCGGCTCGCGCGCGATGCCGTGCCGTTTGGCGTGCATCCAGGTAATCACCATCAATCCGCCCGCGAGCAGAAGCCCCGGTCCGACTCCGGCCATGAACAGGCGCGCGATCGACTGTTCAGCGATCACGCCCCAGATCACACCTGCGATGGAGGGCGGGATCAGCGGGCCGAGCACCCCGGCGCTCACCGCCAGCGCCGTGGCGAACGCCTTGTCGTAGCCCCTGGCGACCATGGCGGGGATCATGATGGTTCCGATCGCCGCCGTCGTCGCCGGCGCCGAGCCGGAAATCGCCGCGAAAATGCACGCCGATACCACCGTTACGTGCCCCATTCCGCCGGGCAGATGGCGCACCAGAACGTCGGCCACCTTGATCAGGCGCTGCGACAGCCCCCCGGCGGACATGATTTCCCCCGCGAGCATGAAAAACGGGATGGCCAGCAAACTGAAGGACTGGGTGCCGGCGATCAGGGTCTGCGCCAGCAGCACCGGCTCGATGTCGGCCACCAGCAGCACGGTCGCCGCCGTCAGCAACAGCGCGATCGCGAAGGGCACGCCGAGGATCAGCAGCAGCCCGAAACCTGCCGAGAGGAGCCAGGCGGTGTCAGACAACCTCGTCCCCCTGCGTCTCGTCGGCCGGTATGCGCCCCTCGATCAGCGCCTCAAGCGCAAACAGCGCGATCAGCACGCCGCAGGTGAGCGCCGATGTATGCAGCAACTCGATCGGATAGCCGATCGCGGCCGATGTCGTGCCGTGGGTATCGGCGAAATAGCGCCAGCCGGACCACGCGAGGAAACAGCCGACGGCCGTGGCGGCAAGATGAATCGCCCGCTCGGCCCAGAGCCGCGGTCCCGCCGACAGCCGCTGGATCAGCAGCGACATGCGCACGTGAAACCCTTCCCTCACGCCGAGCGCGGCCATCAGCAGCACGGTCCAGGTGAACAACCCGAGAGAAAGCTCCTCGCTCCAGCTTAGCGTGATGTTGAACACGTAGCGCAGCAACACCTGACCGGACAGCGCGACCAGCATCACCAGCACCATCGTGACGACGAGCACCTTCAGTGTAGCGGCGGCGAAATCATTGATGCGGACCAGTATTCTCATGCGCCTATTGAACGGATAACACGCAAATAAAAGGGGGACGGATCATCCCGTCCCCCTGCTGGATTTCAGGAGCGCTATTTTACCGCCGCCAGCACCTCGTTCATCACATCGGCGCCGATCGAACCTTTGAACTTCTCGTACACCGGCTTGACCGAATTGCGGAACGGCACGATGTCGGCGACCACGTTCACCTTCATCCCTTTCTTCTCCAGCGCGCCCACCAGTGCCTTGGCGTTGGCGCCGGCGGCGACACGCTGCGCGCCCAGCGCCGTCTTGCCCGCTTCGCGCACCACGGTCTTCAGGTCCGCCGGCAGTTTGTCGAACGATTTCTTCGACATCAGCAGCGCGATCATGGAATAGGTATGGTTGGTCAGCGACAGGTATTTGGTGACCTCGTTGTACTTGCTCGAGTCGATCACGGCGATCGGAATTTCCAGGCCGTCTATGGTGCCCTGCTGCACCGCGGTGAAGGTCTCGCCCCAGGCCATCGGCACGGCGCTGCCGCCGAGCGAGGAAAACATGTCGATGTACACCGGGTTCTGCATCACGCGGTATTTCACGCCCTTCACGTCTTCCGGCTTGCTCACCGGGCGCACGTTGTTGATCATGTGGCGGAACCCGCCTTCCATGAAGCCCAGCGTCACGATGCCCTTCCCCTCCAGTTTCTTCGCCAGGTTCTGGCCGACTTTGCCGTCGAGCACCTTGTGCGCCTGCGCCTCGCTCGAGAACAGGAACGGCAGGTCGTTGACCTGGAACGCGGGCTCGATTTGCGCCACCACCGCATTGGTGATCACCGCGGCGTCCAGCGTACCGAAGCGCAGGCCTTCGAGCATCGGCTTCTCGTCGCCGAGCTGGCGGTTGGGGAACAGCTGCACCTCGATGCGCCCGTTGGACTGCCGCTCCACCGCCTGCTTGAAGGTGCGCGCGCCGTTGGCGTAGGGGTCCTGCGGGCTGTCCGGGGTCACCCAGCCGATCTTGATGACGGTCTTCTGCTGCGCGGCAGCCGTGCCCGCGAACCCCAGGACCAGCGCCGCCAGCAGCGCCGCGGACATGCCCATGTTGCGAATGCTCATGTTGCCTCCCCTTTGCAATTCAATTGCGTGAAATTCGGATGTCGTTCAATCAAAACCGTACAGCCGTGCCGGATTGCGCACCAGCACCTGCTCGCGCAAAGCCTCGCTCGGCAGCCAGTCGGGAACCAGGCCGGCCAAGTCGCCGTCGTTAGGCATCGTCTGCAGCGCCGGATGCGGCCAGTCCGTGCCCCAGACGAGCCGTTCCGGATTGGCCTGCACCAATGCCGCCACAAAGGGTAGCGCATCCGGGTAGGGATGCGCCAGCGCGCTGGTGCGATAGGCGCCGGACAGCTTGACCCAGCAGCGCCCTTCGCCCAGCAGGCGCAGCAAGCCCTGAAACCCGGGCGCGCCGACGCCACGGCCGGTCTCCATGTGCCCCATGTGATCAACCACCACGGTGGCCGGGAAATTGCGCCAATCATCATAGAACGACGGGTGCGCGCCCAGGTCGATCAGCAATTGCACATGCCAGCCAAGCCGCGCGACACGCGCGCCTATGGCCTGCGCTTGATCGAGCGGCGTGCCGCCCTTGTAGAGCACGTTGAAGCGCACGCCGCGCACTCCGGCGCGATCGAGCCGCGCCAGCGTCGCATCATCCACCGACGCGTCGACCACGGCGACGCCGCGCATCCAGTCGCGGCACGCCTCCAGCGTTGCAGTGAGCGAGGTGAGGTCGGTGCCGTAGACACTCGGGTGCACCAGCACGCTGCGCTCGATGCCCAGCGTCTGGCACATGCGGCGGTAATCGGCGAGCGTGGCCTCGGGCGGGGTATAGCTGCGCTCGGGCTGCATCGGAAACTGCGCATAGGGCCCGAATATATGATGGTGGGAATCGCAGGTGAGCCGCGGCAGGCGCATTCTCGGCGTGCGTGGATCCGGGTCAAAACCAAGGCAGGCCGGCGCTTCGCCCTCGGCAACGGTACGGTTCATCTTGATCCCTGCAGCTGTATCATTCGCTCTCGCGCTGAGGCGGCGGCGCGACCTTGATCGCTTCCTCAATGGTGGTCAGTCCCGCGGCCACCTTCATCGCGGCGCTGATCCGCAGCGGTTTCATGCCTTCCTTGTATGCCAGTTCGCGCATTTTTGCGAGATCGGCCTTGGAGTCGACCAGGCGCTTCATCGCCGGCGACATCAGCAGGATTTCGTAGATGCCGATGCGGCCGATGTAGCCGGTATTGCGGCATTCGAGGCAGCCGACCGGGCGGAAGATGTGCGACGGGCGCTTGGCCTTCCACGGCGCGACGAACTCTTCCCAGGTCAGGTCCTCGGCGCGCGCGTCGTCGTATTGCACCTTCTGCTTGCAGTGCGGGCAAAGCGTGCGCACCAGGCGCTGCGCCATGACGCCGAGTATCGTCGAATTGAGCAGATAGGGCGGCACGCCTAGATCGAGCAGGCGCGTGATCGCTGCGACCGAGTCGTTGGTGTGCAGCGTCGACAGCACGAGGTGCCCGGTCAGGGCCGCCTGCACCGCCATCTCCGCAGTTTCCAGGTCGCGAATTTCGCCCACCATGATGATGTCCGGGTCCTGCCGCATCAGCGCGCGCACGCCGTCGGCGAAGCCGAGGTCGATGCCGTGCGTGACCTGCATCTGGTTGAACGCCGGCTCCACCATTTCGATCGGGTCTTCGATGGTGCAGACGTTGACCTCTTCGGTCGCCAGCGTTTTCAGCGTCGAATAGAGCGTGGTGGTCTTGCCCGAGCCGGTGGGCCCGGTGACGAGGATGATGCCGTGCGGCGCCACCGTCATCTTGTTCCAGCGCTCCTGGTCTTCGTCGGAGAAACCGAGCTCGGTAAAGTCCTTGACCAGCACTTCCGGATCGAACACACGCATCACCAGCTTTTCGCCGAACGCCGTGGGCAGGGTCGACAGGCGCAATTCGATTTCCTGGCCGTCCGCGGTGCGGGTCTTGATCCGCCCGTCCTGCGGCCGGCGCTTTTCCACCACGTCCATGCGCCCGAGGATCTTGATGCGACTGGTCATGGCGGCCATGACCGCCGCCGGAATCTGGTACACCTGATGCAGCACGCCGTCGATGCGAAAGCGCACGAAGCCGACGTCGCGCCGCGGTTCCATGTGAATGTCGCTCGCGCGCTGATCGAACGCGTACTGCCACAGCCAGTCGACCACGTGGACGATGTGCTGGTCGTTGGCATCAAACTGGCGGTTGGCCCCGCCCATCTCCACCAGTTGCTCGAAGTTGCTGATCCCGCTCCCGCGATCGCCCTTTTCGGCCGCACCCTTGATCGACTTCGCGAGGTTATAGAACTCAACCTGAAAGCGCGCAATGTCGATCGGATTGGCGATGACGCGGCGGATGTCCAGGCGCAGGATGGGCTTGAGTTCCTTTTCCCATTCCTTGATATAGGGTTCGCAGGTGGCGATCACAACCTCTTTGCTGGTCACCTCCACCGGCAGGATCTTGAAGCGCTGCGCATAGGCGTTGGACATCACGTCCGTGACCGCGGAAAAGTTGATTTTCAGCGGGTCGATATGCATATACCCGAGCCCGACCCTGCCCGCCAGCCACTCGGTAAGCAATTCCAGATGCAGCAGCTTGTTCGGTGGCAGCAACGACTTCCATTTCTGGTCCGCGATCACGGTGAGCGGATGCAGGTCGGCACGCTGCATGCGCCGGTCGGCGATCAGCTTGTCCGCTTCGGCGCGGCCGACGATGCCCTCCGCGACCAGGTCGTCCAGCACCTCGGTCAGGCTCAGCTTGCGGTCGGTGGCGGCTTCGGTTGCGGCATGCATGGGTCGCACTATAGCGGCATTGCGCAGCCGGTTCAAATTGCACCTGCGCCGTGCGCGGGTATTCTTGCCGCCCGGCATGCTAGGATATGCGCCCTTGCCGTGGCGTTTTCCTCGCCGCGGCAAGGGCGGCATCGACCAAAGCGCGCGGGAAGGGATATCCCCCCGTGGCCATCACTTACAGGAGCATGCAATGATCAAAGTTGGAGACCGCTTGCCTGAAGGCAAGTTGACCGAAGCCACCGAATTCGACGAAACCGCCGGATGCCCCATGAATCCAAGGGACATCAGCGTCGCGGAGGCAACCAAGGGCAAGAAGATCGCAATCTTCGCCCTGCCCGGCGCCTACACCCCCACCTGCTCGGCCAAGCACGTGCCCGGCTATGTCGCCAACTACGACAAATTGAAAGCCAAGGGCGTGGACGAAATCTGGTGCGTCGCCACCAACGATGCCTTCGTCATGGGCGCTTGGGGCCGCACCCAGAAAGCCGGCGGGAAAGTGCGCATGCTGGCCGACGGCAGCGTCGTCTGGACCAAGGCGCTCGGCCTGGAACTCGATCTGACCGCGCGCGGCATGGGCCTTCGCTCGAACCGCTATTCGATGCTGGTCCAGGACGGCGTGGTCAAGCAGTTGAACGTAGAGGGCCCGGGGAAATTCGAAGTCTCGGATGCCGAGACCATGCTGAAGCAACTCTA
>JAPLRD010000146.1 GCA_026399375.1 Pseudomonadota bacterium | reverse complement strand
GATCGCCATCAGGATCACCGACTGCGCCGCCGAACCGCCCAGGTCCAGCCCCTTGAAACCGTCATGGAACACCTTGTACACCAGGGTCGTGGTCGACCTCGATGGCCCGCCCTGCGTGGCGGCGTCGATGATGCCGAAGGTATCGAAAAAGGCGTAGACCAGGTTCACCACCAGCAGGAAGAACGAGGTCGGCGACAGGAGCGGAAAGGCGATGGTGAGAAAGCGCTTCACCGGCCCGGCGCCGTCGATCGCAGCGGCCTCGATCATCGACTTGGGGATCGACTGCAGGCCGGCGAGAAAGAAGAGGAAGTTGTAGCTCACCTGCTTCCACACGGAAGACACCACGACCAGGGTCATGGCCTCGCCGCCGTTCAGCAGGTGGTTCCAGTCGTAGCCGATGCTCTTCAGGCCGTAGGCGAGGATGCCTATGGTCGGATTGAACATGAAGGCCCAGAGTACCGCGGCGATGGCCGGTGCCACGGCATAGGGCCAGATGATCAGGGTCTGGTAGACCCTGGCGCCGCGCAGCACGTGGTCGCAGCAGGCGGCGAGCACGAGCGAGATGCCGAGGGCGAAGGCGGCGACCAGCACGGAGAAGAGCGCCGTGACCTTGAAGGACTCGAGGTAGAGTTGGTCGTCGAACAGGACCTTGAAGTTTTCGAACCAGACGAATTCGGTGTTGAGGCCGAAGGCGTCCTGCACCAGCAGGGACTGCCATAGCGCTTGCGCCGCGGGCCAGATGAAGAACACGATGGTCACCGCGAGCTGCGGCGCCACCAGGGCGTAGGGCAGCCAGCCGGCCGGGAATTGGGTGCGCTTTTCCATACTAGCAGGCGTGGGGCCCGATCCGTTCCCTCACCGGCCCTGAAGGCCTGGATTCCCCGCGAGGGGCAAGCGCCCCCGGGGAAATTTCAGTCATATTGAAATGAACGTCTATTTCTTGGCCTTGCCGGCGCTGTTGGCGCGCTCGAACTTGCGCAGCTCGGCGTTGCCGCGCTCGACCGCGTCGTCGAGCGCCTGCTTCGGCGATTTCTTCTGGCTCCACACCGATTCCATTTCCTCGTCGATGATGCCGCGGATCTGCACGAAGTTGCCCAGGCGTATGCCCTTGGAATCGTTGGTCGGGTTCTTCAGCAGCAATTGCTGGATCGCAACGTCGGTGCCGGGGTTGGCGTCATAGAAGCCCTGTTTCTTGGTGAGCTCGTAGGCCGCCTTGGTGATAGGCACATAGCCGGTCTTCTGGTGCCAGTCCGCCTGGATCTCGGGCGAGGAGAGGAAGGTGAAGAACTTCGCCACGCCCTTGTACTCGACCGGTTTCTTCCCCGCCATGACCCACAGGCTGGCGCCGCCGATGATCGAATTCTGCGGCGCGTCCTTGATGTCGTCGTAGTACGGCAGCTGCGCCACGCCGAACTCGAACTTGGCGTTGCGCTTGATGTTGGCATAGGCCGCGGACGAACTCGTCAGCATGGCGCAGTCGCCGCCGAAGAATTTTGCTTCAGGCTGGTTCTGCCGGCCGGCATAGGTGAACAGACCCGACTTCACCCAGG
Organism: Pseudomonadota bacterium; assembly: GCA_026399375.1. Classification (GTDB taxonomy): domain Bacteria; phylum Pseudomonadota; class Gammaproteobacteria; order Burkholderiales; family SG8-39; genus 2-12-FULL-64-23. The sequence continues at coordinate 15,401 of JAPLRD010000146.1, read as the reverse complement.
ACGACAACTTCGAGATGTGCCGGATCATGAGTCGGGTGTTGAACGAAAGCTGGGCGTCCATGCCGCCGAAGCCGTTCGACTTGGTGGCGAACTCCTGGTTGTGCCAGGCGCTCATGGTCTCCAGCTGCACCCACGATTGCCAGCCGGTGGTGTAGGCGCAGGAAACGCCCGAATCCTTCAGCTTGAGCGCGGCTTCCTGCATCTCGTCCCAGGTCTTCGGAGGCTTCGCCGGATCGAGCCCGGCCTTCTTGAACGCGTCCTTGTTATAGAAAAACACCGGAGTGGAGCTGTTGAACGGCATCGACAGCATGCGTCCCTTGGTGTCGGTGTAATAGCCGGCCACTGCGGGCATGTAAATCTTGGGGTCGAACTTTTCGCCCGAATGCGTCATCACCTCGTACACCGGCTTGATCGCCGTGTGCGCAGCCATCATGGTGGCGGTGCCGACTTCGAACACCTGCAGGATGTGCGGCGCCTTGCCCGAGCGGTAGGCCGCGATCGCGGCGGTCATCGATTCGTCGTAGGCGCCCTTGAACACCGGCACCACCTTGTAGTCCGATTGCGAGGCGTTGAACTTGGTCGCGATTTCACCGACGCGCTCGCCCAGCGCGCCCGACATGGAATGCCACCAGTCGATTTCGGTGACGGCCTGGGCGGGCCCGGCGCCGAATGCGCAGGCAGTGAACAACGCAAGACATGCTTTCTTGAATGCCATGACGGACTCTCCTAAGGGGACGCTGAAGTGCCTATTATTGAATGGAGTATTTTGCGGCTTTTTGATTTCGGTCATATTACAGCAAACTCGGCCCGGAGAAGGGAGCGGAGCGCCGCGTCAGGGCGCCGAAATGTGCCATGCTAGTATGGCCGCTTTAGACTGCAGCCGCGCCATGCACGCGACGACCTTCGAACTGTTGCGACTGCTCTCGAACGCGGATTTCCAATCAGGCGCGGCCCTGTCGCGAAAACTGGGCGTTTCCCCCGCCGCCCTTCGGCTGGCGCTGCAGGACCTGGAAACCCTCGGTTTGGCGCTCGTGCGCGTGCGCGGCCGCGGCTACCGCCTCGCCGAACCCTACGATTTTCTGGATGCGGCCGGGGTGAACGCGGGGCTGGGCGCACATGCGCCCCGCTTTCGCCTGGACCTGCTCGATGCCTGCGCTTCGACCAGTACCTTGCTGCTGGAGCGCGCGCGCGAAGGGGCGCCCGCGGGCAGCGTGATCGCTTGCGAATGGCAGAGCGCGGGCCGCGGCCGGCGCGGCAACACCTGGCAATCAGGCCTCGGCGGCAACCTGACTTTTTCTCTCCTGTGGCGCTTCGCACAGGGCGCGGCCGGTTTGAGCGGACTGTCGCTCGCGGTCGGCGTCGCCGTGGCGCGAGGCCTCGAGTCCACCGGCATCGCCGGGGTGCAGCTGAAGTGGCCGAACGACCTGTTGCACGCCGGGCGCAAGCTCGGCGGGATATTGATCGAAGTGCACGCCGACTCGCCCGGTGCCACCGCAACGGTGATCGGAATTGGAATCAACCTTCGCCTGCCTGCGGTCCTGCGCGATGCGATTGCGCAGGCGGTGACCGATGTCGCTTCGATATCCCGCCGGGTGCCGCGGCGCAACGAGATCATCGCCGCGACCCTGGCCGAACTCGCGCCGGCGCTCGACCTCTTTTCGGCGCAGGGTTTCGCGCCGCTGCGCGAGGAATGGACGGCGCGCCATGCGCATCAGGGCAAGGCGGTGGCACTGTCTTCGGGCGACGGCAATGCGATTGCAGGCAGGGCGGTGGGCGTGGCCGACGACGGCGCGCTGCTGCTCGAGACCGCACGCGGCGTGGAACGTTTTGTCAGCGGCGAGCTGTCGCTGCGGGCAATCGACGCCTAGACGGTTTTAGCGCCGAACTCCCACAGCCGTCCCGGCGCCGCGGCGAACAGGGCGCGCGTGTATTCGTGCTGCGGATTGCCGAACACCGAGGTGGCCGGGCCGTACTCGACCACCCGGCCCTGCGACATGACGGCGACGTGGTCGCACACCTGCGCCGCCACGCGCAGGTCGTGGGTGATGAAGAGCATGGCGAGATTCAGGCGGTCGCGGATTTCGTCCAGCAGCGCCAGCACCTGCGCCTGCACCGATACGTCCAGCGCCGACACCGCCTCGTCCGCGATCAGCAACTGCGGTTCCATGGCCAGCGCGCGCGCGATGCAGATGCGCTGGCGCTGGCCGCCGGAGAACTGGTGCGGGTAACGGTCCAGCGAATTCGGGTCCAGTCGCACCAGTTCCATCAGGTTTTTCGCCCGCGCGGTGGCCTCGGTGCGGGACAGGCCGTAGTTCATCGGGCCTTCGATCACCGACTTGCCCACGCTCCAGCGCGGATTGAGCGAACGGTAAGGATCCTGGAACACGATCTGGATATGCCGGCGCAACGATCGCAATTTTCCGGCGGCCATGGTGGCGATGTCCTCGTCGCCGAGCAGGATTGCTCCCGCGCTCGGGTCGATCAGGCGTGTGATGCAGCGCGCCACCGTGGACTTGCCCGAACCCGATTCGCCCACGATGCCCAGGGTCTGGCCGCGGCGGATTTCGAGCGTCACCTGTTCCGCGGCGTGCACCGCCGCGCGCTTGTGCAGCCAGCCGGAGGCGGCGTAGGTCTTGGCGAGATCGCGCGTGCGCAGCACCACCGGCGCATCCGCCGGTGCGCCGCGATGCCGCGGCGTGATGCTGGGCACGGAGCCGATCAGCATGCGCGTGTATTCGTGCTGCGGGTTTGAAAGCAGATCCTTGGTCGCGTTCATTTCCACCAGCTCGCCGGTACGCAATACCGCCACACGGTGCGCGATTTCCGCCACCACGCCGAAATCGTGGGTGATGAACAGCACGCCGGTGCCGTGCACGCGCTGCATTTCCTTGATCAGCAGCAGGATCTGCGCCTGTGTGGTGACGTCGAGCGCGGTGGTCGGCTCGTCCGCGATCAGCAGCACCGGATCGAGCACCAGGGCGATGGCGATCATGATGCGCTGGCGCTGGCCGCCCGAGAGCTGGTGCGGGTAGGAGGCCATCATGCGTTCCGGATCTGGCAGATGCACCTGTCGCAGTATGTCGATGACTTTGGCGCGGCGCGCCTGGGGCGCCAGCTCCGTATGAATGCGCAGCACTTCGTCTATCTGCTCGCCGCAGCGCATCACCGGATTGAGCGCAGTCATCGGTTCCTGGAAGATCATCGACATGCGCGTGCAACGCAGCTCGCGCAGACGCGCTTCACTGACGCCGAGGATGTTCTCGCCCTGCAGCAGGATTTCGCCGGAGACCGCTTTCAGGGTCTTCGGCAACAAACCCATCGCCGCGTGTGCGATCACCGACTTGCCCGAACCGGACTCGCCGACCAGGCACAGGATTTCGTGCGGCGCGACGCAAAAGCTCACGCCTTCGACCGCGCGCGCGCGGTCGCCCCCGGCCGGCAGGGCGATCGAGAGGTTGCGGACCTCGAGTACGGGCCGGTCTATCGCATCCATGATTGCGGCGTGGTCAAATGCGCTTGCTCATGCGCGGATCCAGCGTGTCGCGCAGGCCGTCGCCGAGCATGTTGATTGCGAGCACGGTGAACGCGAGGAACACGCCGGGAAAGAACACGTTGTGCGGGAAGTCGTTGAACTGCACCCGGCCCTCGGCCATGATGTTGCCCCAGGTCGGAATGTCGGTCGGCAGGCCGACCCCGAGGAAGGACAGGATTGCCTCCACCAGTATCGCCGAGGCGCAGATATAGGTGCCCTGCACGATCAGCGGCGCCATGGTGTTGGGCAGGATGTGGCCGAACATGATCTTGAACGTGCGTGTGCCCAGGGACACCGCCGCCTCGACGTAGGACTCCTCGCGGATCGACAGCACCAGCGAGCGCACCAACCGCGTCACCCGCGGAATCTCGGGTATCGCGATGGCGATGATCACCGTGAGCAGGCTCGCTTTCCACAGCGCTACCAGCGCGATCGCGATCAGGATGCCGGGAATGGCCATCACGCCGTCCATGACGCGCATCATGACGCCGTCCAGCCAGCGGATGTAGCCGGCCGCGAGGCCGCAACTGACACCGATCAACAGCGACACCAGCGCCACCGCCGCGCCCACGATCAGCGACACGCGCGTACCGTAGATGACGCGGCTGTAGATGTCGCGGCCGAAGCCGTCCGATCCCATGAGGAATTTGTGCGCGATGGATTCGCCCTCCAGGTTGGTGATTTCGCCGCTCGCGCCGGGCAGCAGGTCGCGGCTGGAGGGGTCGAACAGCGTCGGATCCACCGTGCCCAGCCACGGCGCCGCCAGCGCGATCAGCGCCAGCAGCGCCAGCACCGAGCCGCCGGTCATCACCGCCCAGTTGCGCCTGAGGGCGTGCCGCAGGCCGTCTTTGGCTTGGGCGGAGAGTTCGGCGGGTATATCGGTCTGTCGCATCAGTGGTACTTAAAGATGTCATTCCGAGCGAAGCGAGGAATCTGCTTTTTGCAACGCGTGAAAAGCAGATTCCCCGGCCCTTGGCCTCGGAATGACAGAGCTGAGATTGCTGGCAGGATCATGAACGGATTCAGTAGCGGATCCGGGGATCGAAGAACAGGTACGAAAGATCGACCAGCAGGTTGATCAGCACATAGACGAAGGAAAAGAACAGGATCACGCCCTGTATCGTCGGAAAGTCGCGCGCCAGCACCGCGTCCACCGTGAGGCGTCCCAGGCCGGGAATGGCATAGACGGTCTCGGTGACAACGACGCCGCCGATCAAGAGCGCGATGCCGATGCCGATCACGGTGACAATCGGCACCGCGGCATTGGCGAGCGCGTGATGGATCACCACGCGCGCTTCGGGCAGGCCTTTGGCACGCGCGGTGCGGATGTAATCCTCGGCCAGGGTCTCGGTGACGGCGGCACGGGTCACGCGCGCGATCAGCGCGATGTAGATCACCGACAGGGTGATCGAAGGCAGGATAAGGTGCCGGATGAAGGGCAGGAAGCCATCGGCCAGTCGCACGTAGCCCTGCACCGGCAGCCAGCCGAGCTTCAGCGACACGACGTAGATCAGGATGTAACCGAGCACGAACACCGGCACCGAGAAGCCAAGCACCGAAAAACCCATCAGCGCGCGGTCCAGCCATCCGCCCTGGCGCCAGGCGGCGAGCACGCCCAGCGGCACCGCCACCAGCACCGACAGCACGATGGTGCACAGCGAAAGCGACAGGGTCGGTTCTATGCGGTGGGCGATCAGGTCGACCACCGACATCTTGAAGAAATAGGACTCGCCCAGATTGCCGGTGAGCAGATTGCCCAGCCAGATGCCGAACTGCACCACCATGGAACGGTCCAGCCCCAGGCCGGCGCGGATCTTTGCAACCTGATCCGGGTTGGCCGCGTCGCCGGCGATGATCACGGCGGGATCGCCCGGCGTGAGCCGCAGCATCAGAAACACCAGGACCGCGACGATCAGCAGGACCGGGATGGTGGCGGCGAGCCGCCTGGCGAGGAAGGTGAACATAACTTGGACGAACCTAGAGAATTGTCATTCTGAGGCCGCAGGCCGAAGAATCTGCTTCTCGCTCCCTATCAAAAGCAGATTCTTCGCTTCTCTCAGAATGACAAAACTGGGGGGCCTCTGAGTTTTCGGCAGCCTTCGAGGTTCAGGAGGTCCTTATTGTTTCTTGATGTTCCAGTAGAAGTTGCCCGGTCCGGTCACGAGGCCGCTGATGCCCTTCCTGACGGCGGCCGGGTTGATGTACTCGCCCAGCGGAGCATGGGTGCCGATCTCGAACGCGCGCGCCTGTATCGCCTCTGCCATGGTCTTTTTCTTCGCGTCGTCGGTCGCGCGCGCGAACTGGTCGCGCAGTTTCTCCAGTTCTTCGTCGGTGCTCCAGCCGAACCAGCCCTTGTCTCCGAGGCCGTTGACCGCCGCGTTGGTGAGCGGATTCCAGATGTCCGGCGAAACCCAGGCGGTGGCAAAAATGTTCCAGCCGCCCTGGGCGGGCGGGTCCTTCTTCGCCCGCCTCGACACCACGGTGTTCCAGTCCATCGATTGCAGGTCCACCTTGAAACCGGCCTGGCGCAGGAGCTGCGCAGCTACGTCGGGCAGCTTGGTGATGGAGGCGAGGTCTGTGGGCTTCATGATCACGACCGGCGTGCCGTCGTAGCCCGAGGCCTTCAGCAGTTCCTGCGCCTTCTTCATGTTCGACTTGGACTGGATTTCGCTGCCCTTGGTCACGCCGTAGGGCGTGTTGCAGGTGAACATCGACGGACAGGAGTGGTAGTACTCCTTGATCCCGACCTGCGCCTTGAGGAACGCCTCCTGGTTCAGCGCCGCGGTCGCCGCCTGGCGGATCTTGGCGTTGTTGAACGGCGCGTGCAGGTGGTTGAAGCGCAGCATGTACTGGAAGCCGAGCGGGTTGTTGTTGACGATGGTGACGTTCGGGTCGGCCTTGAGCGCGGCGTAGGATTCGAATGCCGGCTGCTCCAGGATGTCGATTTCGCCCTTGGCGATGGCGTTCACCTGCGACTGCGCGTCGCGCAGCGCGAGATTCCACTCGACGCGGTCGACGTACACGCGCTTGCCGCCGGCCGTGCCCGAGGGCGGTTCCTTGCGCGGCTGGTACTTGGCGAATTTCACGTACACGGCCTTGTCGCCGGGCTTGTACTCGTCGCGCTTGAATGCGTACGGGCCGGAACCGGTGTAGTCCTCGATCTGCTTGAACGCGTCGGTGTCGGCGACGCGTTTGGGCATGATGAAAGGCGCGTTAGACGACGGCTTGCCCAGCGCCTCGAGCACGAAACCGCAGGCTTCACCGAGGAAGATGCGAAAGCTGTCGGCCGCGGGGGCGTCCATTTTCTGCACGAAGGTGAAGAGTTTTTGTCCCATGGCGTCGCGCTTGCCCCAGCGCGCGAGCGAGGCGATGACGTCTTCGCCGGTGACCGGCTTGCCGTCGTGGAATTCCAGCCCGGCGCGCAGCTTGAAGGTGTAGAGGCGGTTGTCCGGGCTGATGGTCCAGCTCTCGACCATCTGCGGCTGGATCTTGGATTTCTCGTCGGTGCCGAACAGCGTGTCGTAGATCATGTAGCCGTGATTGCGCGCCATGTACTGCGTGGTCCAGATCGGATCGAGGATGGCTAGATTCGAATGCGGCACCACGCGCAGCACCTTGGGGTCGCCCTGCGCCTGCGCCAGCGGCGCGCCGAGCGCGGCTGCCGTACCCAGCACCATGGCCAGTGTTCTTATGCGTGGTCCGATTGCTGTCATGTCGAGCTCCTTGTCGAGAATTGGCGTTTCAGGAAAGTGGCTGAATCCACGGGTACGTGTCGCTGCTTGTCGTTGCAAGATAACCGAAGGGTTGCGCGGATGCAAGGTGCGCGACCGGGCCCCTCTCGCAATCCGATGCGCTGCGGTTTTTCGCCGCGGCGGCGCAGGCGCGGCCGCAGCGCTTTGAGCCTGCGGCGGATTCACGAGAAGCTATAATCGAGTTCTGCCTCAGGCGATCGGACAAGCTGCGAGATCAAGCGAACGTGGATAACGCAAAGAAGACGTTGTACGAGATACTGGAAGTCCCGCCGGGCGCGGCGCTGCCCGAAATCAAGGCGGCGCACCGATCGCTGTCTCGAAAGCTGCTGCTGGGAAAGCCCGGTCTGAGCCGCGAAGACATCGATTTCAATCTGAAGCTGATCGACCTGGCTTTGAGCACGCTCTCGGACCAGGCGTCGCGCGACGCTTACGACGCCAAGCTCGCTGCGAGCAACGCGCCGTCTTACGCCCTTGTGCCGCGCGAAGCCGACGCCACGTCGCTGCAGATCGCCGCCGCAATCGAGCAAAATCAGAAGTTCACCGCCGCAATCGACGGCGGTCATGATTCGCCTCTGAAGGTCATGTCCGCCGCCGCCACCAGTTCGGTGTCGGCGCTGAAGAAGATAGTGCGCGTTATCGCCGCGTTGATGATTCTGGGCGTCATCATCAAGGTGTCGACCGCGATACTGGCAGGCGGCCAGCCGGGTCGTTCCGCCGACGGCGTTTCCAAAGCGGATGAAAAGGTGAGGATGCAGGAGTACTACCAGACACACGGCGTGAGGCCGGCCAGCAGGATAGAAGCCGATCTTCTTGAAGTGGAAAACCGGCGCAAGGAAAACGAACAGCGCGAGGCGGCGCGCGAAAAGAAACAGGAAGAGGACCGCTATCGCCAGTTCGTCGAAGATTCCAGGCGGGTGGGGCGCGAGGCGTCCGAGAACGTCCGGCAGGCCGAAGAACAAGCGCGTTACGAGGAGGAGCGAAGGAAGCAGCAGCTGGAGCGGGAACGCCGCGAAAGGGAAATGGCGGAACGGGAGGCGGAGCGCGATCGTCTCGAACAGGCGCGGCAGAGGGCGGCGGAGACCAAATCGGAGTGAGCATGGCCATGACGAGCGGGAAGATGAGAGCGTCGATCGCCTGCCGCTTCATGCTGGCGGCGGGGTTGTTGGTTTCGGGGTGCGCGGACCGGCAAGACATCACCGAAAAGCAATTTGTCGGCAAGTGGAAATCATCCAAGCTGACGACGCCCATGTACCTTTATGCCAACGGCGAGTGGGAGATAAAAACGGAAGAGGGCGGCATCCTGCAGTACGGCGTCTGGGAATACAAGGACAAGAGAATCGTCTGGAGTTTCAAGATCGATTCCCAGATCGGGCACGACGTGAATCCCGTCCTGTCGGCGACACCGCGGGAGTTCCGGCTTCTGGAAGCCGACAAATCCACGACGATATTCTCAAGGATCGATTGAGAAATCGCAGTGATGAACTGTTACGAAATCCTGGAAGTCAGCCCGAACGCGAGCCAGGAGGTGATCAGGGCTGCGTACAAGAGCCTGATGCAGCGTTATCACCCGGACAGGAACCCGGGCGACCGTGAAGCTGCCGAGCACGCGTCGCGGGTCAATCTGGCCTACGAGGTGCTTTCGGATCCGGCCAGGCGTGCTGCACACGACATCGAGCTCGGGCGGCTGCTGCAGGCGAAACCAAACGACGCTCTGGACAGGGGCCGTGCCGTGCTGGAGCGCCATGCGGCAGCTGCCAGGGACGGCCAGTCGCACTGGTTTCTGTGGCTGATGATGGCGGCGGTCTTCCTCTACGGCTGGTATGCCTTGTCGACTTCCGGAAAGAAACGGCAGGCCACGGCGCTCGAAACGAGGAACGCGGGCCGGTCGCCGGAGCAGGCAAAGGACGAAGCGGCGAGAACGATCCCGGTGCTGGTCGAAAAATTGACTGTAAATCTGAGAGCGCAGGACAAATCGTCATCGAATTCCGGCGAGTCGCCGGAAGGCGCGGCGCGCGTCCTTTTCATCCCGGTACTCGGCATCAAAGTGGGCAGCTTCGATCCGGACAAGTCCATCGCGTTCATAGAGCGCAACAAGGAAACGATCGTCCTGAAGCTGGCGGAGAATCTGGCCTCCGCCCGGCATGAAGAATTGGGCAAGAGCGACGGCGAGGCTTACCTGAAGAACTTGATTTTGGACTCGATCTGCGAGTCCGCGGGCAGCAACAGGCGCGAAGACTATCCCGCGTCCGCCACGGAGGCGCCGGGGCGCTACGGCCCCATCGATGTTTTGCTACCCCAGTCTTTTTTGGTGCGATAATTTGGCTGCATCGAATCTTGCCCCCGCCCCTGAAGGGCGAGGCACGAACCAGGAGCGCGCATGGCCCTGATAGCCGTCGGCGGTTTCCAGCACGAGACCAATACTTTTGCCCCGACCAAGGCCGATTACCGCGCATTCGAGGAAGGCGGCGGCTGGCCTGGCGCGCAATTCGGCGTCCAGATCGCGGCGGCGGTGGCTGGCGCCAACATTCCCGCTGCGGGTGCTATCGAAAGCCTGCACGCGCTCGGACACAGGACCGTGGGGCTTGCCTGGGCCGCGGCCTCGCCCTCGGCGCAAGTCACGGAAGATGCTTTCGAGCGCATCGCCGGCGAGATCGCGCGGCGGTTGATCGAGGCAGGTCCGGTGGATGCGGTCTACCTCGATCTGCACGGTGCGATGGTCACCGAGCATCGCGACGACGGCGAGGGCGAACTGCTCGCACGCGTGCGCAAGATCGTCGGGGCGCGCGTTCCCATCGTCACCAGCCTCGACCTGCACGCCAACGTCACGCGCGCGATGGTCGATGTGGCCGACGGCCTGGTCGCCTACCGCACCTACCCCCATGTCGACATGGCCGAGACCGGGCGGCGCGCGGCCGCATTGATCGACGCCACGCTGAAGCGCGGCCGGCCCATGGCCAAGGCGTCGAAGACCTTCAATTTTCTCACCGGTATTCCGTCGCAATGCTCGTTCATTGAGCCCTGTCAGGGCCTGTATCAATCGCTGGCGCGGATAGAAGAGCAGCATGGCTTGCGCCTTTCGTTCACGCCTGGCTTCCCGATGGCGGATTTCCCCGAATGCGGCATGGCGGTGTTCGGCTACGGCGCGGACGAGGCGAAGGCGCGCGCGGCGGTGATGCGCCTCGCGGGTGAAGTGGAGGATGCGGAAAAAGACTTTGCGCTGGAACTGTTCCAGCCCGAAGAAGCGGTCGGGCGCGCGATGCAGCGCGGCGAACCCGGGGCGCCGGTGGTACTGGCCGATACCCAGGACAATCCCGGTGCGGGCGGAAACGGCGATACCACCGGCTTGCTTGCCGCGATGATTCGTCTGCGCGCGCAGGACGCGGTGCTGGGCATGTTGATCGATCCGCCCTCGGCGAGGGCGGCGCACGCGGTCGGACGCGGCAACAGCGCCCGGTTCGCGCTTGGGGAAATTTCCGGCGTTCCCGGCCACGTGCCGCTCGCGGGCGAATTCACGGTGGAAGCGCTGGGCGACGGCAATTTCACCGGCACCGGCCCGTTTTATCGCGGCTTTCATCTGACTCTGGGACCGATGGCGCTGTTGCGCAGCCGCGAAGCGCCCGGCGTGCGCGTGGTCCTCGCTTCGCGCAAGTGCCAGACCGCAGACCAGGAAATGTTCCGCCACCTGGGCCTGGAGCCGCGAACCCAGCGCCTGGTCGCGCTGAAGAGTTCGGTGCATTTCCGCGCCGATTTCCAGCCAATCGCGAGGGAGGTGCTGGTGGTGCGCGCGCCCGGCCCGGCCCTGGCCGACCCGGCCGATTTTCCCTGGACCCGCCTGCGCCACGGCATGCGCTTGCGGCCGCTGGGTCCGGCGTTCAAGGGGGCATGATGCGGAAAGTGCAAGAGTGTAATTGGCGTTGCTGTTGTGGGAGGCCCGCCCCCGGGCCGATCAGTGTTCGAAATCGGCGATGGTCGGGGCGAGGGCGCCCCTCCTACATCCACAGACAATCATGACCAAGCGTTTCGTCATCGCGCTGATCAAGCACGAGACCAATACGTTTTCGCCGATCGCGACGCCGCTGTCTTCGTTCGGCCACGGCAACGGCCCGTATTACGGCGAGGAAGCGAAGGTCGCGTTTGCCGGCTCCAACACGCCGTTCGCGGCATTTCTGGACATCGCGCGGCGCGAGGGCGCGGAGGCTGTGACGCCGATCGCGGCCGAGTCCTGGCCCTCGAACATGGCGAGCCGCGCCACGTTCGAAGCCCTGCTGCAGCCGCTGGAGGCGGCGGTGAGCGCCGGCTGCGACGCCTGTTTTCTCGACCTGCACGGCGCGATGGTGGTCGAGGGATGCGACGACGCCGAGGGCGAGATACTCAAGCGTGTGCGCCGCATCCGCCCCGGGCTGCCGATCGCCGTGACCTTCGACTACCACACCAATCTGTCGGCCGACATCGTCGCCAACGCCAGCGTGATCACCGGCTACAAGACCTACCCGCATGTGGACATGTACGAGGCGGGGATGCTGGCGGGGGACATCCTGGCGCGCTCGCTGCGGGGACAGGCGAAGCCGGTGATGGCTTGGGGCTGGCTGCCGCTCGTGTCTTCGATCATGCGCCATGCACCGGAGGACGGACCCTCGGGCGATATCCTGCGCTATGCGCGGGAAATGGAAACGTCCGGCCGCGTGCTGGCGGCGACGCTGCTGCCCGGTTTCGCCCACGCGGACACGCCTTACACCGGCGTTTCCGCGGTCGTCGTCGCCGACGCAGCTGCCGGTGGGAGGGATGCGGCGCAGGAGGTGTGCGACCGCATGCTCGCCATCGCCTGGGAGCGTCGCGCCGAGTACGTGTTTCATCCCGAGGCCCTGGAAGCGTCCGTCGCACGCGCGCGCGCGCTCGGCGCGGGCGCCCGCAGCGGTCCGGTGCTGCTGATCGATCACTGCGACAACTGCGGCTCGGGCGGCACGCAGGACGTGATGCAGGTGGTGGAGGAGATACTGAAGCAGAATCTGGACGACGTCGCCATCGCGCCGATACGCGATCCGCAGGCGGTGGCGCAGATGATTGCGGCGGGCATCGGCAACAACGTCAACCTCATGCTAGGCGGCAAGACCGACATGCCTTCGATCGGCCTCGCGGGCAGGCCGCTGCCGGTCTCCGGCAGGGTGGTCAGCATCACCGACGGCGAGATCGTGTTCACCGGGCCGATGTACACCGGGCTGAAGAGTTATCTCGGGCGCACGGCCGTTCTCGACACCGGGCGCGCGCAGATCGTCGTCACCGAACGCCACCACGAACCTTTCGACCTGGTGATTTTCCGCCATTGCGGCATCGAGCCGGTGAAGAAGCGGTTCATCATGCTGAAGTCGCGCATCCACTACCGCGCCGGATTCAAACCGATCGCCTCGCATATCGTCGAATGCGCCGGGGCCGGCGTCACCAGCGCCGACCTGTCGGTGTACGGCTATCGCAAGCTCGTGCGGCCCGTTTTCCCGCTGGATGCCATCTAGTGTCCCGAATCGCTAATTCGCTGAAGAAAAGACGCCGAGAATCGACACCATACGGCGTTGCAAATGCTCGCAAGGTGTTCAACCTTGCTCCGCTTTGCGCCTTGTCTGGCGCCGATTTCGCCGCTTTTCTGTTTCAGCCATTGATTTCACGACAGGCATTCATTCAACGAACTAGCGATTCGGGACACTGGTCGCGATTCGCCGTAGAATTGCACACCCTTCGGTCTCCGCCAAAATGAACAAGCCATACACCCTGCTGGTCGACATAGGCAATACCTTCGTCAAGTGGGGCCGCTACAGGATGCAATCGGGCACCGGGGCGCACGAGAGCTGCATCGAATCGGGCCATGCGTTGCTGGAGGAGATTCCGGCCCTGGCGGCGCAATTGCGCAAGAATCCGGCGCCGACGCAGATCGTGATATCCAACGTAGCCGGTACGCGCGTGCGCGCGACCATGCTGCGCCTGCTGGAGATCTGGCCCGACGCCCCTCCCGCGCACTGGGTGATTCCGAAAGACATGCAATGCGGCGTCAGAAACGGCTACCGCAACCCGGCGCAACTCGGCAGCGACCGCTGGGCCGCGATGATAGGCGCGCGCTCGCTGCACCCGGCGCGCGCGGTGCTGGTCGTGTGTTGCGGCACCGCCACCACCGTAGACCTGCTCACCGCACAGGGCCGCTTCGCCGGCGGCTGCATCATGCCAGGCGTGGGCACCATGCTGCGCTCGCTGCATGAAAAGACCGCGGCCCTGCCCGACGCCGACGGCGTATATACCGAATATCCGATCCAGACCGTAGATGCGATAGTCAGCGGCTGCCAGCACGCGCAGGCGGGGGCGGTGGAGCGCATCTACGATCTGTACCGGCGCGATCACTCAGACCTGCTGTGCCTGGTCTCGGGCGGGGCGGCGAAAGCACTCACGCCGCATCTGGCAATCGTGTTCCGCTACCACGACAACCTCGTACTCGAAGGGCTGTATTGCATCAGCCAGGCGCTCATACGGGAGCCGTGCGAGGGCTGAGGCAATGCGCACCTTTTTTTTCATGCTTCTGCTGGCGAATGCGGCGTTCTTCGCCTACTCCTGGACGGGTGGAGGGGGCGAGGCGAATGTCGACGCGCAAATCGTCGGCCAGCAGCTCAATCCGGGGAAAGTCCGCCTGCTCGCACCGGAACAGGTGAGCGCGCTCACGCGCAAGCCCGACGCATCCAAGCCCGAAGCGCAAATATCCGCCGGCGCATGTCTCGAATGGGGTGCCTTGCTCGGAGCCGACGCTGCGCGCGCGGCGCAGGCGCTGGAACCGCTGGGCCTGGGCGCGAGGCTCACGCAGCGCAAACTGGAGGAGGTTTCGGCCTATTGGGTATATATTCCACCGCTCGCCAACCGCCAGGCAGCGACGCAGAAGGCGGGAGAACTCAAGCGCATGGGAGTGGACGATTATTTCGTCGTCCCCGATGATCCGAAGTGGCGCAACGCCATATCTCTGGGGGTATTCAAGACCGAGGACGCGGCCAAGGTGCGGCTTGAGGCCTTGCGCGCCAAAGGCGTGAAAAGCGCGAACAGTGGCCCGCGCGAGATGCAGCTCAGCAAGACCTATTTCCAGGTGCGCGAGGCCAATGCCACGCTCTCGGCCAGGCTGAATGAACTGAAACAGGGGTTTGCGGGTACCGAGGTGCACGAGTGCGCGGCGGACGAGAAGAAAGGCTGAACCAGGGGAAACAGAATGTACGTGCCAAAGATCAACCAAGTTGAAGACCGCGCTGCGCTCCTGGCCTATATGCGCGCTTATTCCTTCGCCGCGATGGCCACATCGGGCGCCGGGGGGCTGACGGCCACGCATATGCCCTTCGTGATCGAGGAGGCGGGCGGTCAGATCATCCTGCTCGCGCACATTGCGAAGGCCAATCCGCAGTGGCGCGATTTCGCCGGCGGCGGCGAAGCCCTCGTGATCTTCATGCAGCCGCATGCCTACGTGTCGCCCAGGCTCTACGACAGCAGGCAGAACGTGCCCACCTGGAACTACGTCGCCGTGCACGCCTACGGCAAGCCGGTGCTGATCGAGGAGCGGGAGGCCAAGGTCGAATTGCAGAAAAAGCTGATACGCCAGTATGACGAAGCCTACCTCGCGCAGATGGCGGAACTGTCCGAGAGCTACATGGACACGAGGCTCGCCGCCATCGTTTCCTTTTCGATGGCTGTGACCCGCATCGACGCGCGCTTCAAGCTGTCGCAGGACAAGAACCCGGCCGAACGCGAGCGCATCGCGCACGATCTCGAAGCCGGCGGCGACAGCGTGGCAGCGGAGACTGCGCGGCTGATGCGCGAACAAAAAATCAAGTAGCTTGTGGCGGGTGTTGCGCGAGCCAGGCGAGCGCCTGTGCGCGCAAGGCCGCGCGCTCGGCCGCGTTAAGCCCATCCGGATCGAAGCGATGCCGATAGTGCAGCCGCGCGAGCTGCTGCAAGTTCCCGCCCTCGCCGCCTGGTTCGATTTGCGCGGCGATCCTCGCCAGCCACTCGGTGACGGTTTCGGCGTCCTGCCTTGCATGGCCGAGTTGCGCCATGCGCTTTTCGATCAGGTAGAGCTCCGAGTCCTGTCCCGGCTAATGCTGCTT
>JAPLRD010000171.1 GCA_026399375.1 Pseudomonadota bacterium | reverse complement strand
GCTGGGCGTGAAACACGACATCGTCGAGAAATCCGGCGCCTGGTACGCCTACAACAAGGACAAGATCGGCCAGGGCAAGGACAATGCGCGCGAATACCTGAAGGAGCACCCCGAGCTCGCCATCGAGATCGAGGCGCGCGTGCGCGAAATCGTCGGGGTCAACAATCCGGCCGCCAAGCCGGCCGCCGCCCTGTCCGTCGTAGCGGGGTAATGCCGGGACGCGAATCCGCGTGGCGAAAAAGGCAATTCCGCTGCGCGACCGGGCGCTGGCAATGCTCGCGCGGCGGGAGCATACTCGCGTCGAAATGACGCGCAAACTTTCCCCTCACGCCGAATCTCCCGAACAGGTCGAGCAGTTGCTGGATGCCCTGGCCGCGCGCGGCTGGCTGTCGGAGACGCGGTTCGCCGAGTCTCGCGCGCATACGCTGGCGCGCAAATTCGGCAGCAGGAAGATTGAGTACGACTTGAGGAGCCGCGGCGTATCGGCGGAGGTCGTGGAACAGATGGTGGAACGCTCGCTCGCGCAGGAATTTGAAAACTGCCGCGCGGCCTGGCGGAGAAAATTCGGCGTGCTGCCGCAGGATGCGGCCGAGCGCGGGCGGCAGATGCGCTTTCTTGCCGGGCGCGGATTCTCCGCCGAAGCGGTGCGCCACGTGCTTAAAGCGGCGGACGACGACTGATGTCCGGCAGCGAGCACGCGCAGGAAGGCTGGCACGAGGAAAAGCGCTCGGCTTACCTGTACCGCGCCATGGCCGAGGCCGAGGCCGGTACGCCGCGCGCAGGCTTGTTCAGCGGCCTGGCCGCAGAGGCCGAAAACCAGGCGGGCATCTGGGCCCGCCAATCCGGAGCAGCCGAGCCCGAATTTGCGCCCGATATGCGCGCACGCATGGTCGCCGCACTGGTGCGGCGTTACGGACCGCGTCCGCTGCGCGCGGTGCTGGTGGCGATGAAAGTGCGCGGCCTGTCGGTCTACTCTCACACAGCGCCGGGGCATCCGCTGCCGACGACGCTGGAGGAAGTCGGCAAACGCCATCGCGGCGTCAGCGGCGGCGGCAACCTGCGCGCCGCGGTATTCGGCGTCAACGACGGCCTGGTTTCGAACGCTAGTCTGATCCTGGGCGTGGCCGGGGCGTCGGCCAACAATTCCATCATTTTGCTTTCGGGCGTGGCCGGCTTGCTGGCCGGTGCGTTTTCGATGGCGGCGGGCGAATACGTGTCGGTTCGTTCACAGCGTGAAATGTTCGAACACCAGATCGGCCTGGAGCGCGACGAACTCGCGCAATATCCTGAAGAAGAAGCCGAGGAACTGGCGTTGATCTACGCTGCGCGCGGCTTGCCGCGCGAGGATGCTGTCAAGTTGGCCAAGGCGATCATCGCCGATCCGGTGCACGCGCTGGATACGCTGGCGCGCGAAGAACTGGGGCTGAATCCGGAAGACCTCGGGTCGCCCTGGGGCGTTGCGATATTCTCCTTTCTCTCCTTCGCCGCGGGTGCGTTGGTGCCCCTGCTGCCGTTCTTCGCCCTCGGCGGAGAACGCGCGCTGCTCGTTTCCATCGCCTTCACCGCAGTGACACTGTTTGGCGTAGGCGCGGTGATCAGCCTGTTCACCGGACGGAGCGCCCTGCGCGACGGCATGCGCATGCTCGCCATCGGCGCCGGCGCGGGTGCCCTGACCTATGCCATCGGCAAACTGCTTGGAGTCAGCCTGACCTGATTCGGCGCTTTAGAGCGTGCTCGCTTGCCGTTATTGCAGCGCGTTGGCTGGCGGGCACGGGTAGGCCGGATTTGCATGTACGCCTGATTCAGGCGAAAATTCAAACTTTTACCTCTCTATAGCGGGATAGCGTGGCGCTTTGCGTCAGGCATTGGGCGAAACTATGAAATCAGCCGAAATACGCAGCAAGTTCCTCGAATTTTTCGCCCAGCGCGGGCACGCCGTGGTGGCCTCAAGCCCGCTGGTGCCGGGTAACGACCCGACACTGCTTTTCACCAACTCGGGCATGGTGCAATTCAAGGACGTCTTCCTCGGCAAGGAACTGCGCCCCTACAAGCGCGCCACCACGTCGCAGCGCAGCGTGCGCGCCGGCGGCAAGCACAACGACCTTGAGAACGTGGGCTACACCGCGCGCCACCACACCTTCTTCGAGATGCTGGGCAATTTTTCGTTCGGCGACTATTTCAAGCGCGATGCGATCCATTTCGCCTGGGACCTGCTCACGGGCGTGTACAAGCTGCCCAAGGAAAAGCTGTGGGTCACGGTGTACGAGACCGACGAGGAGGCCTACGCCATCTGGGCCAAGGAAATCAAGGTGCCCGAGGAGCGCATCGCGCGCATAGGCGACAAGCCCGGCGGCGGTTCGGACAATTTCTGGCAGATGGGCGAAACCGGCCCCTGCGGGCCTTGCAGTGAAATTTTCTACGACCACGGCCCCGGCATTCCAGGCGGCCCTCCGGGTTCGCCCGACGCCGACGGCGATCGCTACATCGAAATCTGGAACCTGGTATTCATGCAGTACAACCGCGACGACGCGGGCAAACTGCATCCTCTGCCCAAACCCTCGGTGGATACCGGCATGGGGTTGGAGCGCATCGCAGCGGTGATGCAGGGTGTGCATTCGAACTATGAAATAGACCTGTTCCAGGACCTGATCAAGGCGGCCGCGCGCGAGACGCGTGTGAAGGACCTCGCGAGCAATTCGCTCAAGGTGATCGCGGACCACATTCGCGCTACATCCTTTCTCATCGTCGACGGCGTGATCCCGGGCAACGAGGGGCGCGGCTACGTTCTGCGGCGCATCATCCGCCGCGCCATCCGCCACGGCTACAAACTCGGCCAGACCGAGCCCTTCTTCCACCGGCTGGTCGAAGACCTCGCCCTGGTCATGGGCGAGGCCTATCCGGAACTGGTCAAGGCGAAAGAGCGCGTGACGCGGGTGCTGAAGACGGAGGAAGAGCGTTTTGCCGAGACCCTGGAGCACGGCATGAAAGTGCTCGAAGGCGCGCTCACGCGCGAGGACAGGATGCTCGACGGTGAAACGGTGTTCCAGTTGTACGATACCTTCGGTTTTCCCGTGGACCTCACCGCGGACATCGCGCGCGAGCGCGACGTGCGCGTCGATTACGCCGGCTTCGAGGCGGCGATGCAGCGCCAGCGCGAGCGCGCGCGTGCTGCCTCGAAGTTCACTGTTTCCGCCGGCGTGGAGTATTCCGGCGGGCCGACCGAGTTCCACGGCTACGATACGCTCACGCTTGAAGGCACGGTGGCAGCCCTGTATCGGGAGGGCGCGCCGGTCGAAGAAATCGCCGCCGGCGAAACCGCGGTGGTGGTGCTCGATCGCACGCCGTTCTACGCCGAGTCGGGCGGCCAGGTCGGCGACCGTGGTGAACTGGCCGGCGTCAACGGCAGTTTCAGTGTCGGGGACACGCAGAAAATCCAGGCCGATGTGTTCGGCCACAAGGGCGAACTCAAGGCCGGGCGCATGCGGGTCGGCGACCGCGTCATGGCTGCGGTCGACAGCGTGGCGCGCGCGCGTGCGGCGTGGAACCATTCCGCCACGCACCTGATGCACGCAGCGCTGCGCAAGGTACTCGGCGCCCACGTGCAGCAGAAGGGTTCCATGGTCGATTCGCAGCGCACCCGCTTCGACTTCTCGCACAACGAGCCGATGGCCGAGGCGCAGCTGCGCCAGGTAGAGTCGCTGGTCAATCACGAGGTGCGGCGCAACGCCGAGGTTTCGGTACGCGTGCTGAAATACGACGACGCCATCAAGGCCGGCGCCATGGCGCTGTTCGGCGAAAAGTACGGAGACGAGGTGCGCGTGATCGGCATGGGCGAGTTCTCCACCGAACTGTGCGGCGGCACCCATGTGCGCCGCACCGGCGACATCGGGTTTTTCAAGATCGTGTCCGAATCGGGCGTGGCTGCAGGCATACGCCGGGTCGAAGCGGTTACCGCGGAAGGCGCCTTGGCCTACGTGCAGGAGCAGGAAGAGCGCCTGGGCGAGGCGGCGGCGTTGCTCAAGGCGCAGCCGCAGGATCTCGGTCAGAAGATCGCCCAGCTCATGGACGCTACGCGCGCGCTGGAGAAAGAGCTGGCGCGCCTGAAGTCGAAAGCCGCGTCGGCCCAGGGCGACGATCTCGCCCTGCAGGCGGCCGAGGTGAAAGGGGTGAAGGTGCTCGCCGTCGCGCTCGAGGGCGCCGATGCCAAAGCGCTGCGCGAGACCCTGGACAAGTTGAAGGACAAGCTCAAGTCCGCCGCGGTGGTCCTGGCCTCGACCGAGGGCGGCAAAGTGACTCTGATCGCCGGAGTCACCGCCGATCTGACGGCAAGAGTAAAAGCGGGGGAACTGGTGAATTTCGTCGCGCAGCAGGTCGGCGGCAAGGGCGGGGGAAGGGCGGACATGGCGCAGGCCGGCGGCACGGACGCAGCCAAACTGCCCGCCGCGCTTGCTTCGGTGCAGGCATGGGTGGGGCAAAAGCTTTAAGGCGTAGTATTGCATTGTGTGGGCAGGGCGCAATCGCCGCTTGCCAACTGTTCTGGAAACGTGTTTGAATCCATGCTGGAAACGAAAAACATGAGCCGCGTACACGCCTTCTGGTCTCACTTTTACGGCTTTCCCCAGCCACTGGCGGAGGGATTGAGTTAGGTACGCGCCCAAACATCCCGAAAAACCGCCAGTGCTCCAAGCCTGGCGGTTTTTTTTTGCGCTTGACCAGGACACGACGACGACACCATGAAAACGACAGCCATTGCTCGCTCTTCAATTCCACCAACCAGGACCCCCGGTAACAGCGCGCGGATCTACAGGTATCCAGGAGAAATCATGACGCACAAGGTCGATGACGTTCGCATTCGCGAAATCAAGGAACTCGCGCCGCCGGCGCACTTGATCCGTGAATTTCCCGTATCCGACGTTGCGGAGCGCGTCACCTACGAGGCGCGGCAGGGCATGCACGGCATATTGCACGGCGCGGATGACCGGCTGCTGGTCATGATCGGCCCCTGCTCGATTCATGATCCGAAATCCGCGCTGGAGTATGCACGGCGCCTGGCGCAGGAAAAGGTGAAGCATGCGGCCGATCTGCTCATCGTGATGCGTGTGTATTTCGAGAAGCCGCGCACGACGGTGGGCTGGAAAGGGCTCATCAACGATCCGCTTCTGGATGGCACTTTCCGCATCAACGAAGGCCTGCGCCTGGCGCGCAACGTGCTTCTCGATATCAACGAGCTCGGCGTGCCGGCGGGAGTCGAGTACCTCGACATGATCACGCCCCAGTACATCGCCGATCTGGTGAGCTGGGGTGCGATCGGGGCGCGCACCACCGAGTCGCAGGTGCACCGCGAACTCGCGTCGGGACTGTCCTGCCCGGTGGGGTTCAAGAACGGCACGGACGGCAATATCCGGATCGCCGTCGACGCGATCAAGACTGCGCGACAGCCGCACCATTTTCTCTCCGTCACAAAAGGCGGGGTGTCGGCCATCGTCTCCACCAACGGCAACGAAGATTGTCACGTGATCCTGCGCGGCGGGCACGCGCCGAACTACGACGCGGCCAGCGTCGATGCCGCGGCGAAGCAACTGGCGGCATCGGGCCTGGAGCAGCGCCTGATGATCGACTTCTCCCACGCCAATTGTTCCAAGGACTACCGGCGCCAGCTGGACGTGTGCGCCGACGTCGCCGCCCAGGTGGCGGCAGGCGACGACCGCATCATAGGCATGATGGCCGAATCGCATCTGCACCCGGGGCGGCAGGACCTGGTGCCGGGCAAGGCGCTCGAATACGGCATGTCGATCACCGACGCCTGCCTCGGCTGGGACGACAGCGTCAAAATGCTGGACCAGTTGGCCGAGGCCGTGGGCAAGCGCCGCACCGTCCACGCGGCAGAGGAATAGCACCGCGCAATTGCCCACACTGCGGCCTCTGGCGCGCGCCCGATGAGGCGGCAGGCCCTATAATCCGGACCATGCAAACTTCCTCCGGGCAGACTGCGGCGACCTTGCGCGCCGCCTTCTACGGCACGCTGGCGCTGACCCTGGCGTTCAAGTTCTGGCTTGCCGGAACGCTGCCGATGACCGGGGACGAAGCCTATTTCATCTATTGGGGCGTCTACCCCGAGCTGGGCTTCTACGATCATCCACCCATGGTAGGCTGGTTCCTCGCGCTGCTGCTGCAGATGTCCCGGGCCGAGTGGGTGCTGCGCCTGCCGGTGATCGTGCTGCCCGCGCTGATGGCGTTTGCCATGCTGCGCTACCTGCGGCCGGTGGAGGAAGGAAAAGCCTATCTCGCCGCACTGGCCTTCCTGCTGTTGCCGGTGAACGTCTGGAACGTGCTCATCACCACCGATACGCCGCTGGTGCTGTTCTCTTTTCTTTCCGCGCTTTGTTTTGCCGCCGCATTGAGGCGCCAATCGCAATTGTATTTCGCGGTCTCGGGCGCCATGCTGGGCCTCGCCTTTCTGTCGAAATATTTCGCGGTCCTGCTGGGTTTCGTCTATCTGGCCTATGTTGTGCTGCAGCCTGCGGGCCGCCGCGATCTGCGCGGCCTGGCAACGCTGGTCGTGTGCGTGCTTCCGTTCGCCCTGTTCAACGCATGGTGGAACTACGAGCACTGCTGGGCCAACCTGCAGTTCAATGTCTACAACCGGCACGACGACGCCGGCTGGTCGCTGCGCACGCCGGCGCTGTATCTACTGAGCGTGCTCTACATGCTGAGCCCGGTGGCGCTCTACCAGTTCTGGCGCGGCCGGGCGGCACTTTCTCCGAAGACGACCGACGCGCGAGCCCGGTTCTTCATGCTGGCCTGGATCGCCCCGCTCGCCGTATTTGCGCTGCTCTCCGCGGTGAAGCAGATCGGCCTGCACTGGCTGCTTTCCTTCGTGCCGTTCTTCTTCATCGCCGCGGCCCTGGTGCTCAGCGCCGCGCAACTGAAAAGATCCATCGTCTATCTTTGCGCATTCTCGCTGGTCCACGTGGCCGCGATCGCGGCTTGCTATCTGCTGCCGATGGAGACCTGGAAGATCAGCCGGCTCTACGATGGCATCGTGTTTCACGTCAAGACCGCCGAATTGTTGCAGCAGCTGGAGCCGTACGCCGGAAAGTACGAGTTCTCGGCCGACGGGTTCTCGCCGGCGGTGACGGCTTCCTATGCGTCGGGCAGGTATTTCTTTGTGTTCGGCACCGCGTCCTCGCACGGCCGCCACGACGACATCCTTACGGACTTCAGAAGGCTCGCGGGCAAGAACATTCTGGTGCTGCGCAAGAATCCGCCCAATCCGGCCGACTATGCGCCGTACTTCGCCAAGGTGGAGTTGCGCGAGTTCGAGTTGTACGGCGCGCGCTTCCACCTGGTGCTGGGCGAGGGATTCGACTACCCGGCGTACCGCGATCAGGTGCTGCGGCCGCTGCGCGACCGTTACTATAGAATCCCCTCTTATCTGCCCTCCGGCCACTGCTACTTTTGCGAACGCTATTTTCCCGATGAGCCTTGTCCAACCCGCTAGGAGCTCGTTACCGCTTGAGTTGATTAAACTCCTGCGCCCGTATCAGTGGGTCAAGAACGGGTTTGTATTCGTCGGGCTGCTGTTCAGCGATATCGGCCACGATGTGACTTTGCGCGGCAGCGTTCTGCTCGCGGCAGCCGGATTCTGCCTGCTGTCCAGCTGCGTCTACGTCCTCAACGACATGCTCGACCAAAAAGCGGACCGGGCGCATCCGGTGAAGCGCAAGCGGCCGCTTGCCCGCGGAACCGTGGGGATGGGGCAGGCGTTTGCCCTTGCGGTCATCTGCGGGATTGCGGGGCTGGGCCTGGGCGCCATGGTATCAAATGTCGTCGTCGCGATTCTCTCGGCCTATCTGGTGCTCAATCTCGCCTACAGCGCCGGTTTGAAAAACATCGTCATCCTCGACGTATTCATCATCGCAGCCGGCTTCATGCTGCGCATTTTCGCCGGCACCTGGGGCGTCAACATCTCGCCCTCGCACTGGTTGCTGCTGTGCGGCCTGCTGCTGACCATTTTTCTCGGCTTCGCCAAGCGCCGCGCGGAACTGATGACGAGCGAGGGCGACGGCACGACCGGTGTAAGCCAGCGCCCGGTCCTTTACGACTACAGCCCGGTGCTGCTGGATACGCTGATGGCGATCAGCGCGGCCGGCACCATCGTCAGTTACAGCCTGTATACCGTGAGTCCCGACACCATCGCGCTGCATCACACCGACAAGCTGATCTACACCCTGCCGTTTGTCCTGTACGGCATATTTCGCTATATTTTTCTCCTGCACCGGCGCGGCGGCGAAGATCCCGCCTGGACCCTGCTTACCGACGCTCACCTGATCATCGTGGGCGCCCTGTGGCTGGCTGTCACCGTCTGGCTGATCCGATGAGGCCGGCGAAGGTGAATCCGATTTGAGCTTACCCCCCGGTTTCGGCATAATCTGCCGACGCCCGGTTCGCCGGCGGCGCCTCCCCGGCGTCGCCCGATCCGCCTGTCTCGGAATTTGATTGCATGGCTGAACATACCGGACACGATCACCTGGCACACCTGGAATACCTCGGTGATGCAACGCAATTCGCGGGCCAGATGCATCACATGATGGGTTATTCGCCCCTGTTCGAGAATTTCAACATGGCGGAAATTCGGCTGATGAGCCATTTCATGCACGTCTACCGCGCCGCAGCCGGGCAGGAGATCATCCATGAAGGCGAACAGGGGGATTACATGCTGTTGATGATCGAGGGCAGCGTCGAGGTTTTCAAGCAGGATCGATGGAACACGCCCCAGCTGATCGCTACCGTCGACAGCGGAAAGACGCTGGGCGAAATGTCCATGATAGACGGTGAGCCGCGCTTTGCCACCTGCGTCGCGGCCGAGCCCTGCGTATTCGCGGTGCTGTCGCGCGAAAATCTGGCGCGCATCATTCTGGAGCAGCCGATCCTCGGGGCGAAGATCCTGATGGAACTGGTGCTGATGCTGTCGCAACGCCTGCGCCAGACCAGCGTCAAACTCGTCAGCCTGATGGACAAGAACGCGAGTTGAACCGCGCGGCCATTTGTTACTCTGCGAAAACCGGAAGTTGCCGGAGCACAGTTGTGGCAGAATAGCGGGCGATATTGATTGATTGAGGGGAGGAGGAGGCAATGCAAATAAAAAATGGCAAGGACTTTTGGGCCGGGCTGATGTTCATCGGCTTCGGTCTGGCGTTCGTGCTAATCGCGCGCAACTATCCCATGGGATCTGCGGTGCGCATGGGGCCGGCATACTTTCCCACGGTCTTGGGCGGCATGCTGGCAGTCCTCGGCGCAATGGTTTTCTTTCGCGCCTTCGTCTCGAAATTCAACGAGCCGCTCAAAGTATTTCTGTTCCGGCCCCTGCTGCTGGTCGGGTCGGCGGTGGTCGGAGCGGGAACCTACTTCGCCGAAAGCCAGTTGAAGGGCGCGCCCATGGTGCAGGCCGCGCTCGCCGGCGTGTCGTTGCTCCTGTTCTTCGGGTCGTTCGGTCCGCGCTCGATGTTCCTGGTCCTGCTCTCCGTGGTGATTTTCGGTTACGCGCTCAAGCCCCTTGGGCTGGTGCTCTCGACGGTGATCTTGATCGCGCTCAGCGCCGTGGGCGGTCATGATTTCCGCAAGAAGGAAATCGTGATCCTGACAGTCGTCATGGTGCTGTTCGGGGTGCTGGTGTTCGTCAAGGGACTCGGGTTGCCGTTCAACCTGTGGCCGGGAGAATAGACATGGGTGACTTAATTCACAACCTGAGCATCGGGTTTGGCGTGGCGATGAGCCTGCAGAACCTGATGTACTGCTTCTTCGGCGTTTTGCTCGGCACGCTGATCGGCGTTCTGCCGGGCATCGGGCCGGTCGCCACCATTGCGATGCTGCTGCCGGTGACGTGCAACCTGTCGCCGATTTCCGCACTGATCATGCTTGCCGGCATCTACTACGGCGCCCAGTATGGCGGCTCCACCACGGCCATCCTGGTCAACCTTCCCGGCGAGTCTTCCTCGGTAATCACTTGTCTCGACGGCTACCAGATGGCGCGCAACGGGCGCGCAGGACCTGCCCTGGCCATCGCCGCCATGGGTTCCTTCTTTGCCGGTTGCGTCGCCACGGTGATCATCGCCCTGTTTGCGCCGCCGCTGGCGGAAGTCGCCCTGAAATTCGGTCCTGCCGAGTATTTTTCGCTGATGGTCCTGGGGCTGGTCGGCGCGACGGTGCTGGCGCACGGCTCGCTGGTGAAGGCGATCGCGATGACGATCCTGGGACTGCTGCTGGGTCTGATCGGCACCGACGTCAATTCCGGCATCGCGCGTTTCTCTTTCGGCCTTTCGGAACTCTCCGACGGCATAGGCTTCGTTATCGTCGCCATGGGCGTGTTCGGTTTTGCCGAGATCGTCACCAATCTGGAGCAGGGTGAAAGCCGCGACGTGTTTGTCAACAAGGTCACCGGCCTGATGCCGACCTGGAAGGACTTGAAGAGCAGCTCCGGTGCCGTGCTGCGCGGCACCGCCCTGGGTTCGATGCTGGGCATCCTGCCCGGCGGCGGGGCCCTGTTGTCATCGTTCGCCGCCTATACGCTGGAAAAGAAGATCGGCGATACGTCGATGTTCGGCAAGGGCGAGATCCGCGGCGTGGCGGCGCCGGAAGCGGCCAACAACGCCGGCGCGCAGACTTCCTTCATTCCGCTGCTGACGCTTGGCATCCCGTCCAATCCGGTGATGGCGCTGATGATAGGCGCGATGATGATCCAGGGCATCGCCCCCGGTCCGCAGGTGATGACCGAAAGGCCGGAACTCTTCTGGGGCATGATCGCCAGCATGTGGATCGGCAACCTGATGCTGGTGATCCTGAACCTGCCGCTGATCGGCATGTGGGTGAAGCTGCTGACGGTGCCCTACCGGCTGCTCTATCCGTCCATCCTGCTGTTCTGCTGCGTCGGCGTCTACAGTCTATCGAACCAGCCTTTCGACGTGATGCTGACCGCGCTGTTCGGCCTCCTGGGTTACGTTTTCGTCAAGCTTGAATGCGAGCCGGCGCCGCTGATCCTGGGCTTCATCCTCGGGCCTCTGATGGAAGAGAACCTGCGCCGGGCGATGCTGCTTTCGCGCGGCGACGCGACGGTGTTCGTGACCAAGCCTATCAGCGGCGTGCTGCTCGGCATCGCCCTGACACTGCTCCTGATCACGCTTGCGCCTGCCGTACGCAAGACGCGCGAGGAAGCGTTCGTGGAATAGCATCGCGGGAACCGCAGGTGCAAAGTCAGAGGACACAGAGGTTTGTGTCCTCTGTTCATTTCTTGAAGGAGAATGGTTTGAGGCGATTGATCGGTTTTGGGTTGCAGCTTTGTCTGGCGCTGGCGGCGTGTTTCGGCTGCGCGAATGCCGCGGACCAGGGCTATCCGTCCAAGCCCATCCGTCTGGTCGTGCCTTATCCGCCCGGCGGGCCGCTGGACATCATGGCGCGAGCCATAGGACAGAAGCTCACCGAGGCGTGGAACCAGCCCGTGGTCGTGGACAACCGTGCGGGCGCGGGCGGCAACATCGGCGCCGACCTGGTGGCGAAAAGCCCGGCCGACGGCTATACGTTGCTGATGGGCGCGGTCGCCACCCACGCGATCAATCCGACGCTGTACGGCAAGGTGCCCTACGATCCGGTCAAGGACTTTGCGCCGGTGGCGTTGGTGGCGCAGGTGCCGAATATCCTGGTGGTGAATCCTGCTGTGCCGGCGAAGACGGTGAAGGAACTGATCGAACTCGCGCGTTCGAAGCCGGGCGCCTTGAATTTCGGCTCCGGTTCCACCGGTTCGACCGGGCACCTCGCCGGGGAATTGTTCAACACCATGGCGGGCGTGAAGATGGTGCATATTCCCTACAAGGGCGGTGCCCCGGCGATGGCCGACCTGCTTGCCGGCCAGGTGCAACTGATGTTCGACAATCTCGCCAACGCACTGCCCAACGTCAAGGCGGGCAGGCTGCGCGCGCTGGCGGTGACCACGCTGAAGCGCTCGCCGGCCATGCCGGAGCTGCCTACCATCGCGGAGTCAGGATTGCCGGGATTCGATCTCACCACGTGGTTCGGCCTGATGGTGCCCGATGGCACGCCGCCGGACATCGTGGCCAAGCTCAATGCCGAGATCGTGCATGCGCTCAACAGCAAAGACATGCGCGAGCGACTCGAAAAAATGGGGGCGGAGGTGCCGGCTAACAATACGCGCCGTGACGCTGATGGCGTCGATCTCGGTCAGGTCGACGTCGGCGGTCGCGCAGGCCCGTTCCAGGGTCGGCAGCATCGCCTCGAGGTGGGCCCGGCTGGCGATCTCGGGCACGACCCCGCCGTAGCGGGCGTGCAGGTCGACCTGGGAGCTGACCACCGAGGACAGCACGTCGCTGCCGCCGCCTTCGCGGTTCAACACCCGTCCCAGAACGAACAGGAAATCGGACAGGCGGTTCAGATAGATGCGGGCCGTGGTCCCGACCGGCTCGGCACGTGCGAGAGATACCAGGGCGCGTTCCGCGCGGCGGCAGACGGTGCGCGCGAGATGGGCCAGACTCGCGGCGCGCGATCCGCCGGGGAGTATGAATTCCTTCAGCGGGGGCAGGTCGCCGTTGTATTCGTCCAGCAGCGACTCCAGATGCGTAATCTGCTCGTCCTTCATGCTGCTGTGCCCGGGAATGCAGACTTCGCCGCCGAGGTCAAACAGGTCGTGCTGGACCTCGCCCAGCGCCGTGCGCGCGCTGGCGGGCAATTTCTCCGCCAGCAGCAGACCGATCACGGAGTTCAATTCATCCACTTCGCCCAATGCGTGCACGCGCAGGCTGTCCTTGGGCGTGCGCGAGCCGTCGCCGAGGCCGGTTTCCCCCGTGTCGCCGGTCCGGGTGTAAATCTTGGTAAGGCGATGGCCCATGCAGTTCCACTATCCAATCGAGCGTCAGGGCGGGGATTGTACCGCAAAGAAATGCAGGGCCTGCCGCCGCGTGGCAGGCCGGGTGAAGCCCGTGTCAGGGCGGAGCAATGCGCTTTCGGCGGGGGGCAAGAATCTGCGCCTTATGCGCTTCGCCTGCAGTTGAATGGTAGTAGAATATTTTCCGGACAATAAGGAATAATATGCCCGGGGCAGATCGGCATTCGCCCAGTGCGTTCTTGGCAGCGAATGCGATCGTGACCTGAAGCCAGCGTAGAGCGAGGATTCAAACCGATGTTTCTGACAAAAATCCGCAGTCGGTTGGCAGCCATGTCCTCGGTCGAGTACCTGCCGGAGCGCGTCTCCATGCTGTACCGGCTGTCCGGGACCGACGTTCCGATCATCCTGTTCGCCGCCGGCATCACGGCATTCGCATTGTGGGGCGTCATCGGCGGCAGCCTGATAGGGGGCTGGTTCGTCTGGCTCGGGGCGGCAAGCGCGGTGCGCTACGCGATGGCACAGGTCTATCGCCGGCGCCAGCCGCCGGCGGAGGACGCGGCGAAGTGGGAAAATTATTTTTGCCTGGCGAGCGCGCTGGTCGGCGCGGGTTGGGGGCTGGCGCTGATGCTCATCGGCCATACGCCGACTACACTGCAGGAACTCACGGTCACGTTCCTGATCAGCAGCATCGCCATGGGCTTGCCGCCTTCGCTCGCGCCCAGCCCCAAGGCCTTCACCAGCTTCATCCTGCCGATTCTCGCGCCCATGGTGGCGATGCTGCTGACTTTCGGCGGCGGACTCAATACCTCCACCGCGCTGCTGATGCTGGTGTTCGCCACCGTGCTGCTGGGCCTGTACCTGTCCAACCACTACGCCCTGATCGAGACCCTGGCCTACGGCCACGAAAACACGCTGTTGCTGAAGAAAGTGCAGATCGCGGAAAAATCCCTGACGGCGGCGCTGTCCGAGCAGCAGATCATATTCAACACCGCCGCGGTCGGAATCGCGTTCGTCGGCCAGCGCAAGATCGTGAAGTGCAACCGGCGCCTGGCCGAAATGTTCGGCTACACGCCTGAAATAATCCAGGGACAGTCGACACGTGTCTGGTTTCAGTCGGACGAGGATTTCAAGAAGATCGGCGTCGAAGGCTACGTCAGCCTGGCGAAAGGGGAGAATTATTCCACCGAAATCCAGTTG
Organism: Pseudomonadota bacterium; assembly: GCA_026399375.1. Lineage (GTDB taxonomy): Bacteria > Pseudomonadota > Gammaproteobacteria > Burkholderiales > SG8-39 > 2-12-FULL-64-23. Next base: position 11,876 of record JAPLRD010000171.1, on the reverse strand, counting down.
CGCAAGAAGGACGGCACAGTATTCTGGATTCAGGTAGACGGCCGCGCGATAGACCCGGGCGATCCCCACGCCGGAACCATCATCAGCATGACCGACATCAACGAGCGCAAGCTGGCGGAGGCGGCGCTGAAGCAGACCAAGGAGCGGCTCGATCTCGCGATGCAGTCTTCCGCCATATCGATCTGGGAGTGGGAGGCCAAACGCAACACCGTCTATCTCGATGGGGCGCTGGCGCAGATGACGGGCGTGGAACCGCCTCTCGAACGTTACGTCACGCTGGACGAAATGGCGGCTTTGATCCACCCGGACGACATGAACACGGTGCGCCAGGCGCAGGCCGACTGCATCAAGGGTCTGCGGCCGCTGTACCGGATGGAGCACCGGTACAAGGCGGCGGGCGGAGACTGGATCTGGGTGCTCAGCCGCGGAGGCGTGGTCGAGCGTTCGGGCGATGGCATGGCTTTGCGCATGCTCGGGACCAGCGTCGACATCACCCAGCGCAAGCGCGCCGAGGTGGAGCTGCTTTCGGCGTTGCAGCGGGAAAAGGAGCTGTCGGAGATGAAATCCAAGTTCGTCTCCATCGCCTCGCACGAGCTGCGCACGCCGCTGGCGACCATTTTGTCCTCGGCCGAACTGCTGGAGCATTATTCGGACGGCCTGTCCGCCGAGGACAAACTCAAGATGCTGCACGGCATACAGGGCGGAGTGAAGCGCATGAACTCGATGATTGAAGACGTGCTGATCATCGGCAAGGCCGAAGCGGGGGCGCTGCAGTTCGATCCGAAGCCGGTGGATCTGCGCGATCTGTGCCACAAGGTGGTCGAGGAGCTGCGCGGCGGCGTTGCCAAGCAGCATGTCATCGATTTTGTACACGAGTTCGAACGCGGCAGCCTGAACCTGGACGAAAAATTGCTGCGCCACATCCTGACCAACCTTCTGTCCAATGCAGCGAAGTACTCGCCCACGGGAAGCACCGTGTCGCTGCGCCTGAGCGAAAGCGAAGGCGAGGCGCTGATCGTCGTGGGCGACCAGGGCATAGGCATTCCGGCCGAGGACCAGGCGCGCATGTTCGAGAGTTTTCATCGCGCCTCCAACGTCGGCAACCGCCAGGGTACGGGTCTCGGGCTGGTGATCGTGAAGAAGGCGGTGGAACTGCACGGCGGCACGATTTCCATCGACAGCAAGGTGGATGCGGGCACGCGGATCAGCGTCCGGCTGCCGCTGGCACAACGGGCGAAAGCGGCCTGAGCATGGCGCGGGTGTTGCTCATCGACGACGACGTCGCCAGCCTCGAGTCCATGCGACAGATGCTGCATATGGACGGTCACGAACTCGTTTCCGCGGCGGACGGCGAGCAGGGGCTGGTGCAAGCCAGGCAGCTGCGCCCGGAACTCATCATCTGCGACGTCATCATGCCCCATCTGGGCGGTTACGCCGTTCTGGAAACGGTGCGCGCCGATCCGCTGATTTCGGGCATCCCCGTGCTATTGTTCTCCGCGGCGATGAACGAGGATGCACGCACCATCGCGCTGCGACGCGGCGCGACCGACGTGTTGGCCAAACCATTCGAGCTGGCGCAGTTGCGCGATGCAATCAGGCGATGTCTGGGGCAAGAACGCTGATGAAAAAAATTCTGGTGGTCGAGGACGAGGCGGCGATCCGCCTGAACGTGACGCTGATGCTGAAGGGCGAAGGCTACACGGTGGATTCGGCCGAAAACGGCCGCGAGGGTATCGAGCACGCCAAGAGTTTCGGGCCGGATCTGATCGTCAGCGACGTGATGATGCCGGAACTGGACGGATTCGGCCTGCTGGAGACCTTGCGCGCGGATCTTCGCTTCGCCGACACACCTTTCATTTTTCTCACCGCGCTCAGCGACCGCACCAGCATGCGCCGCGGCATGAACCTCGGGGCGGACGATTTCCTCAACAAGCCTTTTACGCGCGATGAATTGATCGAAGCCGTGAACTCCCGGCTGAAGAAATACGAGATCGTCGCGCGCTCGCTGGCCGAACGGCTGGTGGCGGGAAACGAAGAGCTCAAGCGCTGGTACCGGCAGAGCATTTCCGGTGCCGAGGGCGAGCGCCCGCTGGCGTTCGCGGAAACAGCCGGCATGACCGGCAAGATGACAGTGGCCACGGTGATGTTTGCCGACATCCGCAATTTCACCACCTATTCGGAGCGTCTCACCGCGGGGCAGATCGCGGAGCTGCTCAACGCCTATTTCGAGTCCGTGTGCCAGCCGATCGTGCGCAATGGCGGGCGCATCGCCAAGCTGATAGGCGACGGGATCATGGTGGTGTTCGAGGCGCGGGAGGAGGACGGGGAGGACAATCACGCCCGCCGCGCCGTACGCGCCGGCCTGGGCGTCGTACTGGCCGCGAACAAATTCGGCGAATGGTTCAAGCAGCGCTTCGATCTGGGGGAATTGCCGGAATTCGCGACCGGCGTGGGCATCCACACCGGCGATTTGATGGAAGTGCGCATCGGGCCGCCGGGCGCCGAGGACCTGACCGTGGTGGGTGACAGCGTGAACGTGGCGTCCCGCCTGGAGGGACAGACCAAGGAGCTGGGCTGGCCGGTAGTGGCGAGCGCGTCCACGGTCAGCATGGCAGGCGACATCGTGAGCACCGGACAATCGCGGCAACTGGAACTGCGCGGCCGCAACGCGCCGATCCAGGCGCTGGAAGTGACCGGGATAGGGGCTTATGCCGGGGCGCAGGAAGGCCAGGTCGAACTGTCCGAATCGGTGCGCGCGGCGCTGGCGGAGAACGCGAACATGACCGCGCGTGCGGCCAAGGCGGCCCTGTCCGAGACGCTGCGCATCATCACCAGCGACCTGTCGCGGGCGGCGTGCAGAAGAAGATCGGCGAGGGCGGCATGTCGAACGTCTTTCTCGCGGAGCGCGAGAGCGACGGCAGCGAGGTTGCGCTGAAAATCCTGAATGCGAGGCCGAGCGACGACAAGCAGCTGCTGCAACGCTTCATCCAGGAGGCGGCGCTGATCGCGGATTTCGACCATCCCAACGTGGTCAAGATTTTCGACAAGGGATTCACCGACGATTACGCCTATATCGCGATGGAGTATTTCACCGGCGGCAGCCTGAAGGACGTGATCGAGGGCGGGCTCACGCCGCGCCAGGCGCTGTCGCTGCTGGCGCAGGCTGCGGCGGCCCTGGCCGAAATCCACCGCCTCGGCATCGTGCACCGCGACGTCAAGCCGGCGAACATGATGCTGCGCGCGGACGGGACGATGGCACTGGCCGATTTCGGCATCGCCAAGCGAACCGAAGGATCGATGGACCGGACCATGCACGGCGAGTTTTTCGGCACGCCTTACTACATCTCGCCCGAGCAGGCCAACGGCAAGGCCGCCACCGAGCGTTCCGACATCTACAGCCTCGGCATCATTTTCTACGAGATGCTCATGAACCGCAGGCCGTATGTGGGCGAATCGATCGTCGAACTGATTTCGCAGCACGTGGGCGCGCCCGTGCCGCGGCTGCCGCAGAACCTGGAAGACTACCAGGTGCTGATCGACGGCATGATGGCCAAGGACCCGGCCGACCGCTTGCAGAACGCGGACGCGGTGCTGGCCGTGATCGACCGCGTGTGGACGCAGGCCGCGCTGCGCGCAAGTGCGGCGCAAGGCCGCGACTGACCCAGTCCGCTGCGCTGTTTGAGTGTGCCGCCGCCAAGGATTTGCGCGGTGTCGGGGGGCAATCATGAAAGCAGGCAGGATCGCGTTGATCGCGGTGGCGGCGGCGCTGATTTTCGCGTTTTTCGCTTTCGATCTCGGGCGGTATTTCCGGCTCGACTATTTCAAGGCGCAGCAGGCGGCGATCGACCTCGCCTATCGCGACAGCCCGCTGCTGGTCGCGCTCGCTTTCTTCGCGCTCTACGTGCTGGCTACGGCGGTATCGCTTCCGGCCGCGGGCATCCTGACCCTGGCAGCGGGCGCGATATTCGGCCTTGCCTACGGCGTGCTGATCGCGTCGTTTGCGTCCAGCATCGGTGCGACGCTTGCGTTCCTCGCATCGCGATTCCTGTTCCGCGATTTCGTGCAGCGCCGGCTTGGCGACCGGATGAACGCCATCGATGCAGGTGTCAGGAAAGAGGGCGGCTTCTACCTGTTTACGCTGCGCCTGGTGCCGGCCTTCCCGTTCTTCGTCATCAACCTGCTGATGGGGCTGACGCCGATGAAGGCCCGGACCTTCTACTGGGTGAGCCAGGCCGGCATGCTGGCCGGCACCATCGTCTACGTCAATGCCGGCACCCAGATCGCCCGGATCGACTCCTCCGGCGGCATTCTATCGGCCGGGCTCATCGGCTCGTTCGTGCTGCTGGGCGTGTTTCCGCTGCTGGCAAAGCGCATCGTCGATGCGGTCAAGCGGCGCAGGGTCTACGCGCGCTGGCCGAGGCCGGCCAGGTTCGATCGCAATCTGGTGGTCATCGGTGCCGGTTCGGCCGGGCTGGTGACTTCCTATATCGCGGCCGCGGTCAAGGCCAGGGTGACGCTGGTCGAAAAGCGGCGCATGGGCGGCGACTGCCTGAACACCGGATGCGTGCCGTCGAAGGCGCTGATCCGCTCGGCAAAGTTCGTCTCGCACGCAAGGCGCGCCCGCGAGTTCGGCATCAAGTCGGCCACGGTCACCTACGACTTTGCCGACGTGATGGAGCGCGTGCAGCGCGTGATCCGTGAAGTGGCGCCGCACGACTCCATCGATCGCTATACCAAGCTGGGCGTCGAATGCATCGAGGGTGAGGCGAAAATCACATCGCCCTGGACGGTGGAGGTGAAGTCTGCGGGCGGCAGTCGAACGCTAAGCACGCGCGCGATCGTCATCGCGGCTGGCGCGCGGCCGTTCGTTCCACCCATCGCGGGAATAGACGATGTCGGCTATTGCACTTCCGACAACATCTGGGAGTTGCGCGCCCTGCCGCAGCGCCTGCTGGTCTTGGGCGGCGGCCCCATCGGCTGCGAACTCGCGCAGTGTTTCGCGCGCCTTGGCTCGCAGGTGACCCAGGTCGAGATGCTGCCGCGCATCCTGATGCGCGAGGACCCGGAAGTGTCCGACACGGTGATGCAGCGCTTTCGCGCCGAGGGCGTCAACGTGCTGGTGGGCCACAAGGCGGAGCGCTTCGTCGTCGAGGATGGCGTGAAGGTGGTGATCTGCGAGCACGAGGGTGCGCAGGTGCGCGTGCCTTTCGACCTGCTGCTGTGCGCTCTCGGGCGCGTGGCCAACACCGGCGGCTACGGGCTGGAGGAACTGGGCATCCCGCTGGCGAATGGGGGCACCGTCGAGACCAACGAATACCTGCAGACGCTGTACCCGAACATCTATGCCTGCGGTGACGTCGCCGGTCCGTATCAATTTACGCACACGGCGGCGCACCAGGCCTGGTACGCGTCGGTGAACGCGCTCTTCGGCGGCCTGAAGAAATTCAAGGCGGACTACTCGGTCATCCCCTGGGCGACCTTTACCGATCCCGAGGTCGCGCGCGTGGGTTTGAATGAATCCGAAGCGCGGGAACGGGGCATCGCTTTTGAGGCCAGCGTGTTCGATCTGAAGGAACTGGACCGCGCGATCGCCGACGAAGAAGCGCATGGAATGGTCAAGGTGCTCACGGCGCCGGGCACGGACAGGATCCTGGGCTGCACCATCGTCGGCGAGCGGGCCGGCGACCTGATCGCAGAATACGTGACGGCCATGCGCCACGGCCTGGGACTGAACAAGATTCTCGGCACCATTCACGTCTATCCCACGCTGGCCGAGGCGAACAAGTATGCGGCCGGGGTATGGAAGCGCAATCACGCGCCGCAGAAACTGCTCGCGTGGGTGGAGAAATTCCACGCGTGGAGGCGGGGGTGAAGCGCTTGTCCGTCATCGTTCCCGCTTTGAACGAAGCCGAAGGCATCGTCGCCACGCTGGCTGCGCTGGCCGATTTTCGCCGTCGCGGCCACGAAGTGATCGTGGTCGACGGCGGCTCCGGCGACGGAACCGGGGATCTGGCGCGTGGGCTGGCCGACAGCGTGCTCGCGGCGAATCCCGGCCGCGCCATCCAGATGAATGCCGGCGCGCGCGCGGCCACGGGCGATGTACTCCTGTTTCTGCATGCCGATTCACGCCTGCCGGACGCAGCCGACAGCGCGGTTCTTCGCGGTCTCGCATCCGGCGCATCGGTCTGGGGCCGTTTCGACGTAAGCATCGCAGCCTCGCACCCGCTGCTGCGGCTGGTGGAATCGATGATGAACCTGCGCTCGCGGCTGACGCATATCTGCACCGGCGACCAGGCGATCTTCGTGCGCCGGGAGGCGTTCGAGGCGATCGGCGGCTATCCCGTTCAGGCGCTGATGGAGGATGTCGCCATCAGCGCGCGGCTGCGCCGCTTGTCGGCACCGCTGTGCTTGCGCGAGCGCTGCCTGACTTCCGCACGGCGCTGGGAGCGCGGCGGCATCATGCGCACCATCGCGCTGATGTGGTGGCTGCGCCTGCAGTACGCGCTGGGCGTGGAGCCAGAGCGGCTGGCGCGGGCGTACGCAGAGGGCGGCCATTAGCTGCCGCATTCTGGTTTTCGCCAAAGCGCCTGCGCCCGGCCGGGTGAAAACCCGCTTGATTCCTGCGCTGGGCGAGGATGCCGCGGCGAAGTTGCACCGGACGCTGGTTGAACGCACATTGCGCACCGCGATCGCCGCATCGGCCGGCCCGGTCGAACTCTGGTGCGCGCCGGACGTGAGCGATTCATTTTTTGCAGATTGCGCCCGGCGGTTCGGCGTCGATCTGCGGGACCAGGGCGAGGGCGATCTTGGAGCGCGCATGGCGCGGGCGCTGGAGATATCGGTTGCGGAGGGCGTGCCCGCGCTGTTGATAGGCTGCGATTGTCCGGCGCTGACGGCGGGATACCTGCACCAGGCTGCGGCAGCCTGCGGCGGCGAAAACGATGCGGTATTCGGGCCGGCGGAAGACGGCGGTTATGTCCTGATCGGACTTGCCCGCAGACCGGCGCTACAATTGTTCGAGAACGTGGCGTGGGGGACGGCGGCGGTGATGCAGGAGACGCGCGGGCGCCTGTTCCGACTGGGCTGGCGCTGGACTGAACTGCCAACGCTGTGGGACCTGGACCGGCCCGAGGACCTGCCGCGCTGGCAGCGGCTGCGCGATGCCGGATGAATCGGCGGCCGGCGCACAAAGAAAAAGGCAGGGTGACCGGTTTGCCGATCGCCCTGCCCAAGCGGGAGAGGAGGAGGAGTCCCGCGAAGCCTGTCTTGCTGAAGTTGCGCCTAGCGGAAAAAATTTCCGCTGAAAGTAATCATGCTCTGTCCGCCCAAAGCGCAGGCCAGTTGCACCGAGCCAACCAAGGCGGCTGCGCTGGCGGTCATATAACCTGCAAGCCCTCTTACCAAGCCGAAATTCATGATCTGGCTCCTGATTACTTTATGGAATGAGTCTAAATCCTGTTTAATTATTTGTCTAATCGATTTTTTAGATTTAATATATCTGCCACATGGATATTAGAAACGTCGATCTGAACCTCCTGGTCGCGCTCGACGCCCTGCTGGCGGAGCGCAGCGTGTCGCGGGCGGCCGTGCGCCTGCACTTGTCGCAGCCGGCGACCAGCGCGTTGCTGGCGCGCCTGCGCGAACTGTTCGGCGATCCCCTGCTGTTGCGCAGCGCGCGCGGAATGCTGCCGACCCCGCGGGCACTTGAGCTGCTCGCTCCGATAAAGCAGGTGCTGGACGAGATCGATGCCATCATCCAGCCTCGGCACGCCTTCGATCCGGGCAGCGCCGAGCACACATTCACCCTGTCTGCCTCGGACTATGTCGAATTCGCCCTGCTGCCGACGCTGGTGGATTTTCTCGAGCGCAAGGCACCGCGGGTGAGCCTTGCGGTAAGACCGCTGGATCTGCAGACGGTCGCAAGGCAGATGGAAACCGGCGAGGTCGACCTTTGCATCACCGGCCTGCTGAACGCGCCGCCCGGGCTGCATGAGCGTGCGCTCTACACCGAGCGCGTCGTGTCAGTGGTGCGGCGCAAGCACCCGGGCGTGGGCGAACGCCTGACCCTGGACAGCTTTTGCAGCCTGGAACACATCTCGGTCTCCGTCCGCGGCAGCGGCTTCAGCGCCCGCATCGATGAAGCGCTGGCCGCGCTCGGGCGCAAGCGCCACGCGCGGCTGGCCGTGCCGCATTTCCTTCTCGTGCCCGAGATCGTGGCGCGCTCGGACATGATCAGCGCGCTGCCGGAGCGGCTGGCGCTGGGCTACGCGAACAAACTGCGCATACTGGAGCCGCCGGTCAAACTGGACAGTTTCACCGTGGGCCAGATCTGGCATGAACGCAACCAGCGCGAGCCTGCCCAGGCGTGGCTGCGCGACGTGGTGCTGACGCTGGCGCAAAAGGGGATGCAGGCGCGCGCCAAGGCGCTATAGAATCTCCGCAAATACAACAATGGAAAAGGCCAGTATGAGCAACGAACTTTGTTTTCTGCCGGCAACGGAACTGGCGCGGCGTATTCGCCGCAAGGACTTGTCCGCGCGCGAGCTGATGCAGGCGTCCCTGGCGCAGATCGAGCGCGTCAATCCGAAGCTGAACGCAATCGTCAGCCTGTACGCCGAGCAGGCGCTGGCGCAAGCCCTTGCCGCAGACGAAAAGCAGGCGAGGGGCGAGGTGCTTCCCCCACTGCACGGCCTGCCCGTGGCGCACAAGGACCTGATGCTCACCAAGGGCATGCGCACCACCTTCGGCTCGCCGATATTCAAGGATTTCATTCCCGACCAGAACCTGTTGCTGGTCGACCGCCTGCAGGCGGCGGGGGGGATTTCCGTCGGCAAGACGAACACGCCCGAGTTCGGCGCCGGCTCGCAGACTTTCAACGCGGTATTCGGCAAGACGCTCAACCCCTACGACACCAGCAAGACCTGCGGCGGATCGTCCGGCGGCTCGGCCGTGGCGCTCGCCGCCGGCATGGTGCCGCTTTGCGACGGCAGCGACATGGGCGGCTCGCTGCGCTGTCCGGCCAATTTCTGCAATATCGTCGGCATGCGCACATCGCCCGGGCGCGTGCCCGTGTGGCCGGCGAAGAGCGGCTGGAGCACGCTCGGCGTGGAAGGGCCGATGGCGCGCACCGTCGCCGATTGTGCGCTGATGATGAGCGTGATCGCCGGCCCGGATGCGAGAAGCCCGATCGCCATCGCCGAACCGGGCGCTTCGTTCACGCGCGCGCTCGCGCGCGATTTCAAGGGCGTGCGCGTTGCCTGGAGCCCGGATCTGGGCGGCCTGCCCGTGGATGCGCGCGTGAGCGCGGTGCTCGCTTCGCAGCGGCCTACGTTCGCTTCGCTCGGCTGCGCAATCGAGGATGCGACGCCCGATCTCGCCGACGCGAACGAAATATTCCACACCCTGCGCGCCTGGCAGTTCGAGCTTTCGTTCGGCGACCTGCTGGATGCGCACCGCGACCAGCTCAAGGACACGGTGATCTGGAACATCGAGGCTGGCAGGAAGCTCTCGGGTCCGCAGATCGGCGGCATGCACGACTTCATGCAGCGCTACGAATTTCTCATCCTGCCGGTGAATCAGGTGCCGCCGTTCGATGTCGACCAGCCCTACATCACCGAGATCAACGGCGAAAAAATGGACACCTACATCGACTGGATGAAGTCCTGCTACTTCATCACCGTCACCGGCCACCCGGCGATTTCTGTGCCCTGCGGTTTTACCGCGGACGGGCTGCCGGTGGGCGTACAGATCGTCGGCCGGCACCAGGACGATTTCGGCGTGCTGCAGCTCGCCCACGCGTTCGAGCAGGCGACGCAATTGTGGAAGCGCCGCCCGGCGATCGCGCAGTAGAAATAGAACTCAAGCTCAGGCGATAGTCATGCCGCCGTCGGCGACGATGGTCTGGCCGGTGATGAAACTGCCCGCCTTCGAAGCGAGAAACACCGCGATGCCGCCGATTTCATCGGCCTCGCCCAGGCGCCGCAGCGGTGTCATCGCCTCGCGCGCCGCGCGCGCTTTCTCGTTCTCCCAAAGCGCACGGGCAAAATCGGTCTTGATCAGGCCGGGCAGGATCGCGTTGACGCGGATGTTCGACGGCCCCCACTCGCAGGCGTAGTTCCTGACCAGCGCCGTGTCGGCGGCCTTGGATACGCCGTACAAACCGATCACGGTGTTGCCCTTTAGCGCTGCGATGCTGGAGACGATGATCACCGCGCCGTCCTTGCGCGCCGCCATCTGCGGAATCACCATGTTGCACAACCACCAGTTGCTCTTGATGTTGTTGCCCATGATCTTGTCGAACACCTCGTCGCTCGTTTGCGCCGTCGGCCCGTATACCGGGTTGGCGGCGGCGTTGCAGACGAGGACGTCGATCTTTCCCCATTGCTTCAGGGTCGCATCGACCAGTTGCTGCAGTTGATCCTTGTGCGCGATGTTGCACGGCAGGGAGATTGCCTCGTAGCCTTTGCCGGTGAATTCCCCGGTCACCGCTTCACAGGCCTCGGCCTTGCGGCTGGAGATCACCACTTTCGCACCAGCCCTGGCCATTTCCTCGGCAATGGACTTACCTATGCCTTTGGTCGAGCCCGTAATCAGCGCGACTTTGCCTGTCAGATCGAACATGCCTTGCTCCTTGTCTTGACACCCTGGAATGTTTTCATTGTTACCCGATCGGCATCCGCCGCACCCGGCGAAAATCAGACAGCCCCGCTCTTCTTCAGCAGCGCCGCAATCGCGGCGGCAAGCTTGGCGTAGCCTTTCGCATTGGGATGCGCGAGGTCGGACTTCAACTCATTGTCGCGCAGGATTGTTTTCAGCGCCACGTCCTCGTAGGGCAGGCCGAATTCCTTTGCGATGTCGGCATAGAAGTCCGGCGGCGCAGGAAACAGGCCCGGTTTGGGCACCCCGATCAACACCACGTCGATCTTCTGCTGCCGCGCAAGCCGGATCATGGCGCGCAGGTTTTCCGCCGCCTGTCGATCGTCGAGCTTGCGCAGAAAATCATTGCCGCCATGACACAGGATGAGCAGCCTGGGCTGGTAGTACTCCAGCGCCGAAGGCAGCCGTGCAAGGCCGGCTGCGCTGATCTCTCCGGGGACGCCCGCGCTTGAGACCTTGCGTGCGATGAGCTTTTCCAGAACCGCGGGGTAACTCGACTCGGGGGGGGCGCCGGTGCCGAAAGTGAGGCTGTCGCCGAAGGCCAGAACGGCTGCGTCAGGCGGGAGTTTCGCCAGGCCGGGTGTGACGCCGCCGCAGGCGGCAATTGCGCAGGTCGCGAGGACGAGCAGCACGGCGCGCAGTGCGAACGCTCGTGCCGACATGCAGGCACGGTAAGCGGCACCGCCCGGATTGCGTATGCTGGCATTGTGATTGAATTTCATGACGGTCTCGCGGCGGCACCAGTTTTCCCTGTCATGCGGGCTGCCGGCATTGTATCGGTATCGGGTGCCATCGCGGGGCCGGTGCCCTGTCGCGGAATGAGGGTTCGATTGACACACTACGGCCCCATCCCTAACATGGCGCGGTCTTCCTTCCGTCAACGCGTCCATGTCCCGATCGATTTCCGGTTTCGAGCAGGCACACCATGAATGAGGGCTTTCGCCTGCTCGATCCAGTGCGCCAGGCCGGGGCGGTCAAGGCCTTGCGTGCCATCCTTCCCCCAGATGCGGTGCTCTACGCAGCCGAGGACACCAAACCGTACGAATGCGACGGCTTGTCGGCCTACCGCGAGCTGCCCATGGTGGTGGCGCTGCCGGAAAACGAGGAGCAGGTCTGCCGCATCCTGCGCGCCTGCCGCGATCTCAAGTTGCCGGTGGTGGCACGCGGCGCCGGTACCGGCCTCTCGGGCGGTGCGCTGCCGCACGGCAAGGGCGTGTTGT
>JAPLRD010000137.1:11303-20682 GCA_026399375.1 Pseudomonadota bacterium | reverse complement strand
TTTCGGGCCCAGTTCGCGCGCCATGCTCTGCGCCAGCGCCCGCAGCGCATGCTTGGCGCCGGCGAACGCGGCGAAGCCCTCGCGGCCGCGCAGGCTGGCGCTGGCTCCGGTGAAAAAAATCGAACCGCGTCCGCGCGGGAGCATCGTCCTGGCCGCCTCGCGTCCCATCAGAAAGCCGGCAAAGCAGCCCATTTCCCACACCTTCTGATACACCCGCGCCGTCATCTCGGTGATGGGGAAGCGCACGTTGGCGCCGATGTTGAACACCGCGACCTCTATCGGTGCGATTTCCTTTTCGATGTGCGCGAAGAGCGCGACGGTTTCGTCCTCCTTGCGCGCGTCCGAGCCGAAAGCGTGCGCGGCGCCGCCTGCCGACTCGATCTGCGCCACCAGCGGCGCGAGCTTGTCGGCTTGCCGCCGCGTCACGCAGGCGATGTAGCCCTCGCGGGCAAAGCGCTTCGCGATCGCGCCGCCGGTGGCGTCGCCGGCTCCGACTACGAGGACCGCTTTCTTTGCGCTCATGCCGCGGCGGCCGCGGCTTTTGGCACCGCCTCGCGTATCGGCAGGTTGACCAGCGCCGCGGCAAGCGCGAGCACGATGTCCGCATACCACATCCAGTCGTAGTTGCCGCTGGAGGCCACCGCCATGCCGCCGAGCCAGGCGCCGAAGAAGCCGCCGATCTGATGCGAGAGCAGCGTCAACCCGAACAGGGTGGCGAGATAGCGCGTACCGAACAGCTTGCCCACCAGGCCCGCGGTCGGCGGCACCGTGGCGAGCCAGCTCACGCCGAGCACCATCGCGAAAATATAGAACGTGAGCGCGGTGCGCGGTGACAGCAGGAAGACCGCGATGGCCACCGCGCGTATGCCGTAGACCCAGAAGAGCAGGAATTTCATGCGATAGGTCTGTGCCAGCCAACCCACGCTGAGGCTGCCGGCTATGTTGGCGAGGCCGATGATCGCCAGCGACGCCGCCGATACCGAGGCGGGCAGCCCGCACAGCGCCACTTCGCCCGGCAGATGGGTCACGAGGAATGCGATGTGAAAACCGCAGGTGAAAAAGCCCGCGTGCAGGCACCAGTAGCTGCGGTCCTTGAACGCGATCAGCGTCTGTTCTGACAGGCTGATGCCGCCTGAGTGCACGACCTTGCCGCCGGTGTGCTTGTCGCGCAGCGGCAGCGCCAGGGGGATGGTGAGCAGCGCCGAGGCGGCGATGGCAAGCAGCGCGCTGATCCAGCCGAAGGCGCTGATCAGCACCTGCGCCACGGGCGCGAACACGAACTGGCCGAAGGAGCCGCCGGCATTGATGAAGCCCGAGGCGAACGCGCGGCGCTCGGCCGGCATTTTCTGCGCGGCGGCGCCGATGAGGATAGAAAAGCTGCCGGCGCCGGCACCCGCGGCGGACACGATGCCGAGAAAGAAAATCAGGCCCAGGCTGGAATGCATGAAGGGCGTCGCCGCCAGCCCGAGCGCGAGCAGGACCGCGCCGATGCCGATGATGCGGACCGAGCCGGCGCGGTCCGCCAGCGCGCCGAAGATGGGCTGGGCCGCGCCCCACACGAACTGGCCCACGGCCAGGGCGAAGCTGATGGTGACGATTCCGAGGCCGGTGGAGGTGTTGAGCGGCGACACGAACAGTCCCATGGTGTTGCGTATGCCCATGGTCACCGCGAGGATCAGCGCGGAGCAGATGACGATGGTCCAGTATTGGCGTTTCGCGGTCATGCGTGTCTTTCCGTGGAAAGGGCGGGGGCTGCTCAGTCGACTTTCGCGCCGGAGGCTTTGACGACCTTGCCCCATTTGGCGATTTCGCCGCGGATGCTGGTCGCCATCTGCTCCGGCGTGGAACTCATCACCTCGTAACCCTGGCTGGTCAGGCGTTCGCGAAACTCGGCCGTTGCCGCGGTCTTGACCAGCGCGGCGTTCAGCTTCGCGACGATCTCCGCCGGCGTGCCGGCGGGTGCGACGATGCCGAACCAGACGTAGGAGTCGTAGCCCGGGACGCCGGCTTCGGCGATCGTGGGCAGGTCGGGCAGCAATTGCGAGCGCTTGGACCCGGTCACGGCCAGCGCGCGCAGCTTGCCGGCCTTGATATGGGGCAGGGACGAGGGAATGTTGTCGAACATCATGTTCACCTGTCCGGCAAGCAGGTCGGTCACCGCGGGCGAACTGCCTTTGTACGGGATGTGCAGCATGTCGACGTTCGCCATCGATTTGAACAGTTCGCCCGAGAGGTGGATGCTGGTGCCGTTGCCGCTGGAGGCATAGGTGAGCTTGCCCGGTTGTGCCTTTGCCGCCGCGATCACCTCCTGCACCGACTTGAACGGCAGGCTGGGATTCACCACCAGCACGTTGTTGAGCGACACCAGTATCGAGACCGGCGCGAAATCCTTGATCGAATCGAAGGGAATCTTGGAATACAGCGCCGGGTTGATCCCCATGATGCCGGAGGTGGTCATCAGCAGGGTGTAGCCGTCGGGCGCCGACTTGGCCGTGATCTCCGCGCCGATGTTGCCTCCCGCGCCCGGCCGGTTGTCTACGGTGACCGGTTGTCCCAGCAGTTGGGATAGCGTGTGTGCCGTCGCGCGCGAGGCGATGTCCACCGCGCCGCCCGGCGGGAAGGGGCAGACGAGGCGGATCGGCTTGTTGGGGTAGGACTGCGCCTGCGCACCGACAGCCTGGACGGTGAGCGCGAGCGCGAATACCAGTTTGTGCAACAGTTTCATGTTTTCTCCGGTTGTCGATGCAGGTGCGACTGAAGCGGCGAATGGTAGCACCGGCGAAGCCGACCGTGGCGGCGCCGAATCCGGTTCCCGCCGCGCCGTGCGAAATCGCGGATGCCCCTATATACTTCCAGTCACTTTCCCGCGCCTGCGAACGGCAGCCTGGCTCAAACGACATGAATGTACCCCAGGGATTCAAGCCATTGTTCCGGACCAGCCCGGTACTGGACATGATCGGCCCGCTTTACTCCAGCGGCGAGGGCGGCCAACTGGCGGTCGGCCTGCGCGCGGAGGCGAAGCACTGCAATTCGCGCGGCACGGTGCACGGCGGCATTCTCGCCACCCTGGCCGACGTGGCACTGGGCTACACCATGGCGTTCTCCACCGACCCTCCGGGACGCCTGGTCACGGCCAACCTTTCCATCGACTACGTCGGCACCGCGAAGGCCGGCGACTGGCTGGAAGCGCATGTGGACATCCAGAAGCAGGGCAGCCGTCTGTCGTTCGCGAATTGCTACATACTGGTGGACGGGCAGCGCATCGTGCGCGCGAGCGCGGTGTTCGCCGTCGCCGCCCGCGGCGGCGCCAAAGCGGGGCCCGAGTAGCGCCGCTCCGGAATGCAGTCGTCCGAAATGATCTTTCGCCTGGGAACGGCATGAGCGAAATCGCCATCGCCGGCTACGTTCCGGGCGCCATCGGCCGCGTGGCGCAAATGCACGCTGATTATTACGCCGGGGCCTGGGGCTTCGGCCTCTACTTCGAAGCCAAGGTCGCCACCGAGTTGTCGCAGTTTCTGCTGCGGCTGGATCCGGCGAGAGACGGTTTCTGGACCGCCGTCCGTGCCGGTCGCGTCGAAGGTTCCATCACCATCGACGGCGCCAAGGCGGAGACCGAAGGCGCGCACTTGCGCTGGTTCATCCTGTCAGACGCGCTGCGCGCGCAGGGAGCGGGCAATCGCCTGCTGCGGGAAGCCCTCGCGTTCTGCCGGCAGCGAAAATACAGGCGTGTCTTTCTCTGGACCTTCCAGGGGCTGGAGCCGGCCCGGCATCTATACGAGAAATACGGCTTCCGTCTGGCCGAAGAGGTCGAAGGCGAGCAATGGGGAAGGCGCGTGTTGGAACAGCGCTACGTGCTCGAACTCGCCTAAACGCGAGGCGCGGCCGAACCGGCGCCCGCCGACCTATTCGACGATCTTGTTCAGCGGCAGTTCGATGATGCCGCGCGCACCGGCGGCGTATAGCCGCGGAATCAGTTCGCGCACTTTCTTCTCTTCGACCACGGTGGACAGATCGACCCAGCCCGGATCGGCCAGGGTGGACACCGTGGGCGTGGCCAGCGCCGGGAGCAATTTCAGCACCGCATCCACTTTCTCCCGCGGCAGGTTCATCGACAGCAGCACCCGCGTCGCCGCCGCGATCGCGCCTTTCAGCAGCATCAGCAAGCATTCGATCTTGGCGGTCTTCCAGGCGTCCTTCATCGAGTCGTGGCAGGCGATGAAGCGCGGCGTGCTCTCCAGCACCACGTGCATGATTTTGAGGTTGTTGGCGCGCAGCGAGGCGCCGGTTTCCGATACGTCGACGATGGCGTCCGCGAGGATCGGTGGCTTGACCTCGGTCGCGCCCCAGGAAAATTCAACGTTCGCCTGCACACCGTGTTGCGCGAGGAAGCGCCTGGTCATGCCCACCGCCTCAGTGGCTATACGGCGCCCTTCGAGGTCCTTCACGGTGTGGAACGCCGAGTCTTCCTTCGACGCCATCACCCAGCGCACCGGGCCGTAGTTCGGCCACGGGGCGCGCAGATCGGCGATCTCGGCCACGTCGATGTCGTTCTCCAGGATCCAGTCCAGGCCGGTGATGGCGCAGTCCAGGATTCCCTGGCCGACGTAGCGGGACATTTCCTGCGGCCGGATCAGGATGCACTCGATTTCCGCATCGTCGATGTCCGGATAGTAGGAGCGGCCGGAAATGCGCAGATCGTAGCCGGCGCGGATGAAAAGTTTCTGCGTGGTTTCCTGCAGGCTGCCTTTGGGGATGCCGAGGCGTAGCCGGGGTGCGGTCGTGTTCACGTTGCGAATGGCCTTATGCGGGGTCGACGGGTTGTTGATTTGCGGCGCGTAGCTTACCGCAAACACACAGCGGCGGCGCGAACGGGTGTGCGGCTTCTCAGCCGGCGCAGAAAATATCGCGGTAGGCGGTATAGACCGACGCGATGATCACCGGAATCAGGACCAGATAGCCCAGGCCGACGGGAATGATCGCGATCACGCAGAATACGAGCAGCACCACGCTGCAGACCGTGAAGGGTACCCAGTTCCTGAGGCAGGCGAAGAAACTGGCCTTGAGCGCGGCCACGGGCGCCATGTTGTGCAGAACGATCAGCGCCGGCGCGAACCAGGTCGCCATGTACAGGGGCACCAACAGGCCCGCGACCAGCAGTGCGGCGATCAGCAATGACACGATGGACATGCCCGCCCCCAGCGCGCCGCCGCGCATCATGCCCATGAACACGCCGCCGCCGATCACGGCGACGACCGCCATGATGATGATTGTCCAGCCGACGAGATTGAACACGCCGACCATCACCAGGTTTCCGGTGTTCTCCTTGAAACCGAGCAACAGGTGTTCGAGCTCCAGCGTCCGTCCTTCATCCAGGTCCTTGCAGCCGCGCATATAGCCGGCGGCGAGCAGCGGCAGCAGCAGCGCGTTGGCGAGCGAACCCAGCACCGGAATGCCGCTGAGCAGGGCGAGCGCGATGCCGGGCAGGATGATCGCGAGTATCCACATGCCGGGTTGACGGCGAAACAGCGCGAAAGCGTCGACGATCCAGTCCCAGCCGCGGCCCGCGTCGACCGCGCGGCCCTGCGGATTGAATGTGTCTCCGGACGGTATCGGCGCAGGACTGGGAAAGACTGCGTTCATCTTGATCTCCGCGGAGCGACGCCGATAGACGTCCGCACCAATGAGTAGTTATGTCTCGCCTTCAACTCGGGTGAAAGTTCGAGGCTCGATGGACAAAAGCGCCCGCCCAAGTGCGGGCACCAAGGGCAGTAGCGCGGGTAACTCGTTCGACACTGTATCCAATACGACAACAGCTACCGGAAGCGTAGTCAGGTTTTGCTGATACGGAAGGTTCTTGTCCACCGTAATAAATGCGTCGAATTGGCCCGCCGCGAGAGCCAGGAGTTTGCCATTCGTTACACCGGACCAGCCCATCTCGACAACTGTTCGGACAGCGTGGGTTGGCAGCGAATGCCGAAAACCGTTCGGCACCGACTCGTCAAGCAACAGGCGCATCGACGGTCAGCCGCTCTCTCGCAGCCTCGAGTACGGCTACTGCCTTATCGCGAGGCACAGACGGAAAGTCTTCGAGAAAATCCTCTAGCGAGGAAGCGCCTTCAAGGTAGTCAAAGAGGTTCTTGACAGGCACGCGGGTACCCGTAAAGCAAAGCGCGCCACTCATTATTTCCGGGTCGCGACTGACGAGCAGAGTGTCCATGATCATCTCCTTTGAGAACAGTTTACTCCCTATCGACCAAGCCGCGGAGTCCGGGTGGGGATTTGTCAGATACGAAGAGTGGGGTCTGACACGGCGAGCTTGTGCCCACGCCTACACATATAACGCGGCGTTCCGGGTGTCGTGCAAGCGCGGAGTGGCAATTAAGCGCTCTTACCGCGCTTGATGAACGCGATGGCGCAGCCCGCTCGAATGTGAGGCAGAATTGGGCTATGAAAAAAATCATCTGCGTCGGCCACAGCGCGCTTGACCGCGTGTTCACGGTCGCGGCCTGGCCTCAGGGGAGCGCCAAGGTAGTGGCGACGGGCTTCGCTGAAATCGGCGGCGGCATGGCGGCGAACGCCGCCGTGGCGGTCGCGCGGCTGGGCGGAGAGGCGCATTACTGGGGGCCGGCGGGCGCGGACGGCGTCGCCGATGTCATGTGCGCGCAACTGCGGGCCGCTGGAGTGGACGTGAGCGGCTTCAGACGTTTCGAGGGCCTGCAATCCTCGACCTCGGCGATTCTGATCGATGGCCGCGGCGAGCGTCTGGTGGTTGGTTTTCGTGGCACTGCACTCGTTGCGCCGGCCGAATGGCTGGATCTGGTTCAGATCGCCGGCGCCGGCGCAGTGCTCGTCGACGTGCGCTGGCCGCAGGGTGCGCTCGCGGGGCTGCGTGCGGCGCGCCTCGCGGGTGTGACTGGTGTGCTGGACGGCGACACCGCGGAGCGCTCCATTCTCGTGTCGCTGGCAAAGGAAGCCGGGTACGCCCTGTTTTCCGAGGCCGGCCTCGCGAGCTTTTCGGGCAGCGGCGAAATCGAAGCCGGGCTGCGCCAGGCGCTGGCGCTGGGCGTGCGCGTGGCGGCTGTTACGCAGGGCGAGGGCGGCGTGCGCTGGATCGAATCCGGAAAGGCGGATGGACTGCAGCACCTGGCTGCCCACACAGTGCCGGTGGTCGATACGCTCGCGGCAGGCGACGTATTCCACGCCGCGTTCGCGCTCGAACTGGCGTGCGGCACGACGCCGGCGGATGCGCTGCGCTTTGCCAATGCGGCTGCGGCGATCAAGTGCACCCGCACCGACGGGCGCAACGGCTGTCCGTCACGCGAGGAAGTGGAGCGCTTGCTGCGCGATTCAGGCCGCCCTGCCGGAGCAGGCGCAAAGTGAAGCGCAGAACATTCCTGCTCGGCACCGCGGGCACGGCCGGCGTATTGGCGGTGGGCTGGTCCCTGCTGCCGCCGCGCCAGCGCCTCACCACCGCGCAGCCGCTTGCGCTGCGCGACGCGCAGACCGCCCTGAATGGCTGGGTCAAGGTGGCCGCCGACAACAGCGTCACGGTGGTGATGTCCAAGTCGGAAATGGGCCAGGGCATCTACACCGGTCTCGCCATGCTGCTGGCGGAGGAACTGGACGCAGACTGGGGGCAGGTGAAGACCGAGCAGTCGCCCATCGACAAGATCTACAACAATCTCGCCACCGTGGTGGACGGCCTGCCGTTCCATCCGGACGACGACGGCGCGATCAAGCGTGTCGCCGCCTGGCTGACTGCGAAGACCATGCGCGAAATCGGTGTCATGATGACGGGCGGCTCCTCCAGCATCAAGGACCTGTGGCTGCCGATGCGCGAGGCCGGCGCCTCGGCGCGTGCGATGCTGATCGGCGCCGCCTCAGCCGAGTGGAAGCTGCCGGCGGCGGAATGCCGCGCCGAAGCCGGCAGGGTGATGCACCCTTCGGGCAAGAGCGCGAGCTTCGGCGAACTGGTGGCGCTGGCGGCGAAGCAGCCGCTGCCGGCCGAGGTGACGCTCAAAGATCCCGCCCGCTTCAAGCTCCTGGGCCGGCCGCTGCGCCGCATCGAAGCCGCATCCAAGGTCGACGGCACGGCGAAATTCGGCATCGACGCGCGTCCGCAGGGCATGCTGCATGCGAGCGTGATCATGTGTCCCACGCTGGGCGGCAAGGCGGCGCGCTTCGACGGTGCCGCCGCAGCCAGACTGCCTGGCGTGAGGAAGGTGATGTCTGTCGACGGCTACAACGGCGGCACCGGTGGCGTCGCCGTGATCGCCGACAGTACCTTCCATGCCATGCGCGCGCTGGAGCAGGTGAAGATCGAATGGGATCATGGCCCGGCCGCCGGAGTCTCCAGCGAGGACGTGTTCCGACAGTTGGCGCAGACGCTGGACCGGGAAGCTGGGTTTGCCTACTACCGCCACGGCGATGCGGACGCGGCGCTGAAGTCTGCGGCGAAGACCATCACCGCCGAATACCGCGCTCCCTGTCTCGCGCATGCAGCCATGGAGCCGATAAACTGCACCGTGCAGTTCAAGGACGGCGCGGCGACGGTGTGGGTCTCCACGCAGGTCCCCGGCATGGCACGCGATGCGGCGGCAAAGGTGCTCGGCATCGCACCGGAGAAAGTCGATGTCCAGGTGCAGCTGCTGGGCGGAGGCTTCGGCAGGCGGCTTGAAGTGGACTACGTTGCCCAGGCCGCTTCGATCGCGCGCGAGGCCGGCGGCGCGCCGGTACAGACCCTGTGGCCGCGCGAGCAGGACATGACGCACGACTTCTATCGCCCGGCCTGCGTGTCGCGCTTCAAGGCCGGCTTCGACGCGGCGGGCAATCTGATCGCCTGGCACAACACGTCTGCGGGCCAGGCGATCGTGCCGCAGGTGCTCAAGCGCGCTTTCGGTTTGCCCGGAGCGGGTCCGGACAAGACCGCTGCCGAAGGCGCGTTCGACCAGCCCTACGAATGGCCCAACGCGCGCATCGCCCACGAGATCGTCGACCTGCCGCTGCCGGTGGGCTTCTGGCGCTCCGTGGGCCACTCGCACCAGGCCTTTTTCAAGGAAAGCTTCATCGACGAAGCCGCTGCGGCCGCAGGCAAAGACCCCGTGGCGTTTCGCGCCGCGTTGCTGGCGCGGCACCCGCGCCATCTGCGCGTGCTCATGCGCGCGGCCGAGCTCTCCGGCTGGGGCAGGCCGCTCACACCTGCAGCCGACGGCCGCCGTCGCGCGCGCGGCGTGGCGCTGCACCAGTCTTTCGGATCGGTCGTGGCGCAGGTGGCGGAGGTATCGCTGACGGCGGACAAGCGCATCCGCGTGCACCGCGTGGTGTGCGTGGTCGATTGCGGCTTTGCGGTCAATCCCGGCCTGATCCGGCAGCAGATGGA
>JAPLRD010000137.1:6021-11287 GCA_026399375.1 Pseudomonadota bacterium | reverse complement strand
GTCCGCGGCGCTCTACGGCAAGATCGACATCGTCGAGGGCCGGGTGCAACAGAGCAATTTCCACGATTACCCGGTGCTGCGCATGGATGAATGTCCGGTGATCGAGACCGACATCATTCCGAGCACGGAACATCCCGAAGGCGTGGGCGAGCCGGGGACGCCGCCGATTGCGCCGGCCGTGGCCAACGCCGTGTTCGCCCTTACCGGCCAGCGCCTGCGCGAACTGCCGCTGAAGCCGGCCTGACGCCGGCGACCGGAACCGGCGCCCGGTGGCGAACTCAGGCGCCGCTGCGCAAGCGTTCGACCATCGCCTTGCAGTTCTCGCCTGCCTGCACGCCCAGCGCCGCAGCGAGGGCGTTCGCGTGGCTGACGACCCCTTCAGCGAACGTGCTTTGCGCTTCGCCGATGCGTGCGCTCGCATGCGCTACCGTACAGGCGGCGAGGCCGTGGGACTGCAGGAAGGCGAGGGCCGCCAGGCCGGCTGCATCCTTGCCCACGCCGGCGTCGTTGAACACGGAAAGCCGCGGACGCGCCGCCAGCGCGTAGCGCGCCGAGCTCATGCCGCCGTGCGAGCCGCTGACCGCAATGCAGCCCTCGTCCGCGGGGCCGAGCTCGGTGATGGAATCGACGATGCGCAACACTGCCATGGGAGAATTGTAATGCCAATGGCGGGCGCATTGGGTGCGGCGCGCGTCGAGCGCACATCCGGTGTGCCGCGGCTATCGGTAGAATGCATCCCCATGCGCGGACCCTTCAAATTGCTGCTCGTACTGTGTTTCGCTTTCGGCGCGGCCACGGCCCGGGCGCAACAGCCGCCGATCCTGGAGGCCGTCGTCGCGGGAAATCCGGACGAAGTGGAGCGCCTCATCGTCGCCGGTGCGGGAGTCGACACGCGCAACGAAGACGGCGAAACGCTGCTATATCTCGCCGTGGAGGCCGGTCAGGCCGAGACCGCGCGCTTGCTGCTGCGCAAGGGCGCGGATGTGAAGATCGGCACGGCGAACGGCGAGACCGCGCTGCACGCGGCGGCGTTGAACGGCGACGCGGGTCTGTTGCTGCTGCTGCTGGAGCGCGGCGCCCAGGTGAACCGCGCCAATCGGGACGGCGAGCGGCCGCTGTTCTGGGCCGCCGCAAGCGGGCACGGCCGGGCGGCGAAGCTCCTGATCGAGCGCGGCGCCGAAGTCAATGCCGTGGACCAGCGCGGCAACAGCGCTCTGCACGGTGCTGCGGACGGCGGACACGAAGCGGCGGTGATGCTATTGCTCAATCAGGGCGCCAGCCGCGGACTGCACACCATGGCCGGAGAAACGGCCCTGGACATCGCGCGGCGGCGCGGTCACGGCGAGATCGTCAAACTGCTGCAGCTGCCCTAATGGTTTCTTAGGGCCGCGGTCGCAAACAGTCCCCAGGCGGCGAGAAAGGCGAGGCCGCCGAACGGGGTGACCGCCCCCAGCCATGCCAAGCCGGTCAGCGCGAGCAGGTAGAGGCTGCCGGAGAACAGCACGATGCCGGCGAGCATGCACCAGCCGGCGGCTTTGAGATGACCGGACTGCGGCAGATGGAACGCCGCCAGGCCGACGAGGACCATGCCGAGCGCGTGGTAGAAGTGATACTCGACGCCGGTCTTGAACACGGCCATCAAGTCCGGCGCGACGCGCGCCTTCAGCCCGTGCGCGCCGAAAGCGCCGATGGCGACCGCGAGCAGCGCGGCGATGCAGCCGATCGGGAGAAATAACCTGGCGTTGCGGGGCACCAAAGCCATCGCCATTCAGCCTCTTCAAAGCAAGGAAGGCATTCTGCTTTGCTTTGCCGGACGGTGCAATCGCCACGCGTTGCGCCAGTTGTTTCATGGCAAAATGACCGCATGAACGATATCACTCAGTTGCAGCAGAAAGTCGGCCAGGAAGTGGGCGTGTCGCCCTGGTTCGAAGTCGGGCAGGATCGCATCGACCAGTTTGCGAGCGCCATCGTCGATCCGCAGTGGATCCATGTCGACCCGGAGCGGGCGCGGCGCGAGTCGCCCTACGGCGGCACGATCGCGCACGGTTTTCTGACGCTGTCGCTGCTGTCGCATCTGCTGGAGTCCGCGATCGACGTCAGCCGCATGAAAATGGGCGTCAACTACGGCCTCAACCGCGTGCGCTTCACCGGCGCGGTGCCGGCCGGTTCGCGCATCCGCGGCCACTTCGTGCTCGCCGGCCTCGACAGCATCAAGGGCGGATCGCAGCTCACCTGGACGGTGACGGTGGAACGCGAGGGCTCGGACAAACCGGCCTGCGTCGCCGAATGGGTGACGCGGCAGTACGGTTGACGCGCGCACGTCGGGCGTCGCGGGCGAGCGCAGGCCGTGGTCTCGCATGAATATTCCGCGACTCGCCGGCTACCGGCAATTCAGCTTGCTTTGACATCTCGGGGGTAAGCAACATGTCGCAACGATGGAAGCAACGCCCGCCCGGTTCGAACTGGGGCGAATTCGGCACGGACGACCAGCGCGGGCGCATGAACCTGGTTACGCCGGAGAAAGTCTTGCAGGGTGTGGCCGAAGTCAGGACGGGCAGGCGCTTTTGCCTGTCGCTGCCGCTGGATTACCCGGGAGGCAGTGCGATCAACCCGCGCCGGCGCCCCCCTCGGCGCTTCGCCACGGCCCGCTCCGGCCGCGTGAACTTCAATTTCCTGCTCTCGGGCGAAAACCCGCTGCACACCGACGTGGTGTGCGACGACGGCGTGCTTCTCTGGCTGCAGTACTCGACGCAGTGGGACAGCTTCGCCCACGTCGGCTCGCAGTTCGACGCCGACGGCGACGGCGTGGCCGAGACCGTGTTCTACAACGGCTGGCGTGCGGGCGAGCACATCGTCGCTCCGTCGCACGCCGAGGTTTCGCCCTGGGGCTGCTACGAAGGCAGCGAGGCGAAGCGCCTCGGGATCGAGAACATGGCCGAATCCTGCATGCAGGGGCGGGCGGTGATGATCGATTTGCACGCGCACTTCGGCCGCTGCCGCAGGGCGGTGGGCTACGACGATCTCATGCGGGTGATGGCAGCGGACAAGGTCGAAGTGGAGACTGGCGACATGGTCTGCTTCTACACCGGCTGGGGCGACGTGATCATGGAAATGCGGCGCGAGGTCGACACGAAGAAGCTGGACGCAGCCTACCTCGGCCTGGACGGGCGCGACGACAAGCTCTTGCAGTGGGTCACCGACAGCGGCGCGGCGGCGCTGATATCGGACAATTACGCGGTGGAACTGCTGCCTGCACGCGAACTCGCCGGACAGCATCCGGCGATGCCCTTGCACGAGCACTGCCTGTTCAAGCTCGGCGTGCACCTGGGCGAGATCTGGTATCTGACCGAACTCGCGCAGTGGCTGCGCGCCAACGGGCGCAACCGGTTCCTGCTGACGGCGCCGCCGCTCAGGCTGCCCGGCGCGGTCGGATCGCCGGCGACCCCGGTCGCCACGGTTTAGCCTGCGCCTTGCAGGCGGTCTTCTTGAAAGGGTTTCCATGGAACTGAAAAACGCAGTCTGCATCGTCACCGGGTCCGCCACCGGCATCGGCGCCGCGAGCGCCGTCATGCTCGCCGGCAAGGGCGCGCGGGTGGTGGTCAACTACAGCAAGAGCGAAGATGCGGCGCGGGCGACCCTGAAAGCCTGCGAAGCCGCGGGCGGCGAGGCCCTGCTGGTCAAGGCGGACATTGCGCAGGACACCGATTGCCGGCGCATGGCGCAGGCCGCGCTGGACAAGTGGGGCCGCATCGACGCGCTGGTGAACAATGCCGGCGCCACCAAGTTCGCCGATCACGCCAAGCTTGACGCCTTGTCGGCCGACGATTTCCTGCGCATCTACTCCGTCAATGTCGTGGGCACCTACCAGATGGTGCGCGCCTGTGCGCCGGCAATGAAGCAAAACGGGCGGGGCGCAGTGGTCAACGTGTCGTCGATCGCGGGCAAGAACGGCATGGGTTCGAGCATGGCCTACGCAGCGTCCAAAGGCGCGCTCAACACGCTGACCATGTCGCTCGCGCGCTCGCTCGGCCCGGAAATCCGCGTCAATGCCGTCTGCCCCGGGTTGATCGACACCAGCTGGACGCGCGCCGGGTACGGCGAGCGCTTTGCCGCGATCGAGCAGCGCTACAAACAGGGCTCGGCCTTGGGCCGCGTGGGCACCTCGGAGGAAGTCGCGGCGGTCATCGTCTGGCTGATCGAAGGCGCGGAGCTCATCACCGGCGACACCATCATGGTCGACAGCGGCATGCACATGGGCCTGATTCCGCGCAAGACATGAACTCGAATTGTTGCACGGACGCGCGCGCGAAACAGAGCCGGCGCGGCGGGAGAGCGCTTGGATAAGGCGCTTCCGCTGGCGGGCGTGCGCGTGGTGGAATTCGTGCACATGGTCATGGGCCCGTCCTGCGGACTGGTGCTGGCCGACCTGGGTGCCGAAGTGATCAAGATCGAGCCGCTGGCGGGAGACAGCACGCGCAACCTGACCGGCGCCGGTTCCGGCTTCTGGGCGGCGTTCAACCGCAACAAGAAAAGTCTGGCGGTGAACCTCAAATCACCGGTGGGCATGGATATCGTGAAAAAGCTGCTGATGACCGCCGACGCAGTGACGGAAAACTTTCGTCCCGGCACCATGGACAAGCTGGGCCTGGGTTACGACGACGTGAAAGAACTCCGTCCCGAAATCATCTATTGCTCTCTCAAAGGCTTCTTGCCCGGGCCGTACGAGCAGCGCACGGCGCTCGACGAAGTGGTGCAGATGATGGGCGGCCTCGCCTACATGACCGGCCCCGAGGGCCGTCCCCTGCGCGCGGGCACGTCCGTGAACGACATCATGGGCGGCATGTTCGGCGCCATCGCCATCCTCGCCGCGCTGCATGAAAGAAAATCCACCGGCCGCGGCCAGTTCGTGCAAAGCGCGCTGTTCGAGAACAACGTGTTCCTCGTGGCGCAGCACATGATGCAGTACGCCGTCACCGGCAAGCCGGCCGCGCCCATGCCCAACCGGCTCTCCGCCTGGGCCATCTACGACGTATTCGACACTGCCGATGGCGGGCAGCTGTTCGTCGGTGTGGTCAGCGACACGCAATGGAAGGTGTTCTGCGAGCATTTCGTCCTGCCCGAACTCTACGCAGACACTTCGCTCGCCACCAACAATCAGCGGGTGCACGCGCGCGAACGCCTGCTGCCGCTGGTGCGCGAGCGCTTCGCGCGCATGAGCAAGGCGGAGCTGACCGACGCCTGCGCTCGCGCCGGATTGCCCTACGCT
>JAPLRD010000137.1:2609-5930 GCA_026399375.1 Pseudomonadota bacterium | reverse complement strand
TCAAGCCGCAGGAACTGTTCGAAGACCCGCACCTGAATGCCTCGGGTGGATTTGCCGAGGTCTCGCTCGCCGACGGCCGCAAAGTGAAAACGCCGACGCTGCCGTTCGAGATGGACGGACGCCGCTTCGGCACCGAACTCGACGTGCCGGCGCTGGGCAGCCACTCGCGCGAACTGCTGCGGGAACTGGGTTACGGCGGCGCCGAGGCAGACCGGTTCCTGCGCGAGGGGGTGATTGGCGATGGCGGTGCGGGACCGGATTGAGTATTGGCCCGGATTCGAAACGGTTCACTTCATCGTTCGCGCCTCGCCAGGCCGGGGATTGAATCTCGGTGCCTGCGCCCCCATGTAAAATAGCGCAATGGCGGAATCGATAACCCTGTTCCTGTTGGGGGTGCTGGTCTGGCTCTGGTTCGACAGCATGCGCGCGCGCGAGCGGGCGCTGGTGCTGGGCAAACGCACCTGCGAGCGCGACGGCCTGATTTTCCTCGATGAAACGGTGGAATGCGTGTCGCTGCGCTTTGCGCGCAACGAGGAAGGGCGCATGGCGCTGCGGCGCACCTACAGCTTCGAATTCAGCGACAACGGCAACAACCGCCGCAACGGCAGCGTCGTCATGCTCGGCGGCGAGGTCGAGTCGCTCTACACCGAGCCCTATTTGATTCAATGAGCTGAACCGATGAACAAATGGGCGGAAGGTACCGTTGTCTCGCAAAAACACTGGAGCGGGCAACTGTATTCGCTGCAGGTCGAGGCCGAGCTGGCGCCATTCGAGGCCGGGCAGTTCACCAAACTCGCGCTGGCCGTGGACGGCGAGATGGTGGCGCGCCCCTATTCCTTCGTCAATGCGCCGAATGAAAAGCCGTACGACTTCTACTATCTGGTGCTGCCGGGCAATCCGCTCACGCCGCAGCTGTGCAAACTCGGAGCCGGCGACGCGATCTACCTCACGCCGCACGCATCGGGGTTCCTCACCCTGAGCGAAGTGCCGCCGGGGGAACACCTGTGGCTGCTCGCCACCGGCACGGCCCTCGGCCCGTTTCTTTCCATTCTCAAGACTGAAGCCCCATGGCAGCGCTTCGAGCGCGTGGTCCTGGTGCATGCGGTGCGCCATGCGGCGGAGCTGTGCTACCAGGAACAGATTCAGGCGCTGGCGGCAAAGCACGCGGGAAGATTCACCTTCGTGCCTGTCGTCAGCCGGGAAAAAACCGACTTCGCCCTCGGCGGCCGCATTCCGAAGGCGATAGCGGACGGGCAACTGGAAGCGAGAGCGGGCATCGGATTGACGGCGTCGTCGTCGCGGCTGATGGTTTGCGGCAACCCGGAAATGGTGGCCGATACCGTGCACGCATTGCAGGAGCGCGGACTGAAGAGGCACCGCCGGCGCGATCCGGGCCAGATCGCCGTGGAAAATTACTGGTGAGCACGGCTGCCTGATGCGACGTTTCCTGAAAATTTTCCTGCTCCTGCTCGTCGTGGCCGGAATCACCGGTTGCAGCGGACTGCGCCTCGCCTACAACAACGCCGATACCGTGGTGCGCTGGATGGCGGATGACTATTTCACGATCGAAGGCGCGCAGGAAGAGGATTTCCGGGCGCGCCTGACGCGCTTTCACGCCTGGCACCGCAACGAGGAACTGCCGCGCTACAGCACGCTCCTGACCAACGCGGGACAGAAGCTCTCAGACGGGCTGACCGCGCCCGAACTCATGTGGGCATGGGACAGCGTATGGGGGCGCTACCGCCGCATGGCGGCGCAGGCCGCGCCCGAACTGGCGCTGGTGCTGACGACGCTGACGCCGGAGCAGTTCGCGCGCCTGGACAAGCGGTTCGCCGAATCGCGCCAGGAATACACGAAGAAGTACCTCAAAGGCGGCGAGGCGGAGCAGCGCGAAAAGCGCGACAAGCGCAATCTCGAGCTGATGCACGAATGGTTCGGCGATCTCTCGGACGAGCAGGAAGCGCAGATCAGGCGCGCCAGCGCAAAATTGCCCCTGCTCTATGCGCTGCGCCTGCAGAACCGCCAGCGGCGGCAAGCGGAATTCGTGGCACTGCTGAAAGCCAACCCGACCCCCGCCGAGCTCGAGCCGAAACTGCGTCATTGGCTGACCGAATGGGAGGAAGGCACGTCGCCCGAATACCGGCGCCTGTCGGACCTGCACCGCGAACTGTACATGCAGATGCTGCTGGAACTGGATCGCAGCCTCACGCCGGCACAGCGCGCCCACGCGGTGACACGCTTGAACGATTATGCCGAAATATTCGCGGCGCTCGCGTTGCAGAACAAGCAGCCGCGGACGGCCTTCTGAACCGCTTGCGATGCACCGCGAGGTTCTGCATTTCTCCCATGCCAACGGCTTTCCCGCCGCAAGCTATCGCAAGTTCTTCGACTGCCTGGGACCCGATTTCCGCGTCGGCAGCATCAACTGCATCGGCCACGATCACTCCTATCCGGTGACCGACGGCTGGCCCCACCTGGTGGCGCAGCTGATCGACCAGCTGAGCAGCCATTATCGCGTGCCGGTGGTCGGTGTCGGGCATTCTCTCGGCGGCTACCTGACATTCATGGCGGCGGTGCAGTGCCCGGAACTGTTCAAGTGCATCATCCTGCTCGACGCGCCCATCATCGGCTATATCAAGGGCAGGGCGTTCGGCATGCTCAAGCGCCTCGGCCTGGTGGACCGCCTGACGCCCGCTCACGCCACGCGCGACCGGCGGCGCGACTGGCCCTCGGTCGAGGACATGGTCGCCCATTTGCGGCGCCGGAAAATCTTCCGCCATTTCGACCCTGAATGCCTGCGCGATTACGCCGAGCTCGGCACGAGCAGGGAAGGCGGCCGGGTGCGGCTGCTGTTCGATCCTGAAATCGAATATCAGATTTACCGCAGCGTCCCGCATGACCTGGTCTACTACTGCAATCGCCTCAAGGTGCCCGCCGGCTTCATCGCGGGGCGCCACTCGGACGTGGTACAGCAGATCGGACTCTCGCATACGCGCCGCAGCTTTCGCGTCAAGCGCATCGAGGGCGGCCACCTGTTTCCTTTCGAGCGTCCGCAGGCGGCGGCAGAGGCGGTGCGCCAGCTCGCGGCGGAACTGCGCGGGAAGAGGGAATCTGCCTGACGCGCGTTTCCCCGTCCGGAAACGACAAGGGCGGCTCTAGGCCACCCTTGTCGTTTGAGGCAGAGGGGATTTTACTTCAGGTGCTTGCTGACCAGCTTGGTCATCTCGAACATCGACACCTGCTTCTGGCCTTTGAACACGTCTTTGAGCTTGTCGTCGGCATTGATCATGCGACGGTTCTTCGCGTCCTGCAGCTTGTTCT
>JAPLRD010000137.1:1435-2586 GCA_026399375.1 Pseudomonadota bacterium | reverse complement strand
GCAGCTTGTTCTTCTTGATGTAGACCCAAATTTTCTTGGTCACTTCGGTGCGGGGCATCGGGCCCGCGCCGATCACCGCTGCGAGCGAGGCACTCGGGGTCATCGGTTTCATGAACGCCGCGTTTGGCTTGCGTTTGACTTTTGCCTTGACCGGTTTCTTGGTCGCGGTCTTCTTGCTTGCGGTTTTCTTCGTTGCTGCCTTTTTCTTTGTGGCCATGAGTTTCCTCTCCTAAGTGATTGACGGCGACTACGCTTACTACTGTGCGGTATACGCAGCGCGAGAATGAATGAGAGTGCGGAATTTGTCAATCGGTATCGAGGGAAAATTTGGCGATTCGGCGCTCGCATGGCGTGGTGCGGCCGGCCCCGGTCTTCTATAATCCGACCTTCCCTTTAGCAGGCACTCCGGTAGCGACCGGGGCGCGAAGCGCACGCCCACGATGGAAATCGCGAAAAAGAACGTCGCCCTGCTCGCCGGCTGCCAGGCGATGCTGTTCGTCAACAACGTGACCATGCTTTCAGTCGCGGCGCTGGCGGGCTATTACCTCGCGGACAACAAGGCGCTCGCTACCCTGACGTCGACCTCCTATATCATCGGCGCGGCGCTTTGCATGCTGCCGGCGTCGTTCTTCATGAAGCGCTTCGGCCGCAGGGCCGGCTTTCAGTTCGGCACTTCCATGGGCATCGCCGGCGCGGCCCTCGCCTGCGTCGCCATGTGGCTGCACAGCTTCTGGCTGTTGTGCCTTGCCATTCTGGTGCTGGGCGGGTACAACGCGTTCGGCCAGTATTACCGGTTTGCCGCGGCCGATGCGGCGAGCCAGGATTTCAAGGCGAAAGCGATTTCCCTGGTGATGGCGAGCGGCATCCTCGGCGGCATCATAGGACCGGAACTGAGCAAGTATTCCAAGGACATGTTCCCGGTCCCCTTTCTCGGCGCCTATGCCTCGCTGATCCTGTTCTGTATCGCCACCATGGTATTGCTCTCGTTCATACGCATCCCGCCCCCGAGCGAGGCGGAGCGCAAGGAGCCGGCGCGGCCGCTTGCGGCGGTCATGGCGCAGCCTGCGTTCATCGTCGCCGTGACGTCTTCGGCGATCGGCTACGGCATCATGAGCCTCCTGATGACGGCGACGCCGCTGGCGATGAGCTCT
>JAPLRD010000137.1:0-1385 GCA_026399375.1 Pseudomonadota bacterium | reverse complement strand
CCATCCCTATAATTCGGCCGCGCTCGTTATCCAGTGGCATGCGATCGGAATGTTCGCGCCCTCGTTTTTCACGGGATCGCTGATCAAGCGCTTCGGCGTGCTGAACGTCATGTTCTGCGGCATGCTGCTCGAGGGCGCGTGCGTGGCCGTAGCGCTCTCGGGGCTGGAGGTGGCGCATTTCTGGTGGGCCCTGGTCCTGCTCGGGATAGGCTGGAATTTTCTTTACGTCGGCGGCACCACGCTGCTCACCGACTGCTACCGCGCCTCGGAGAAAGCCAAGGCCCAGGGCATGCACGACTTCCTCGTATTCGTCGTTACCGCGACCTCCTCGTTTTCCTCAGGACTGCTGATCAACCGCAGCGGCTGGGACGTGCTCAACTACACCGCCCTGCCGCTCCTTGCCCTGGTCGGCGGGGCGATCGTCTGCTGCGCAGGCGCGCGGCGCTCCCGGCCTGAAGCGGGCCGGCCCAAAAAAAGGATAGCGATGGCGCTCGACAGACAGATTCAGGTGGTGCTGGATCGGATCGCCGCGGCCGGTTTGCCCCAGTTCCACACGGTCAGCGCGGACGAAGCGCGGCGGCTGTACCGCGAGTCGCGCGCGGCGTTCAGCCCGCCCGCGCCGGGGGTGGCCGAGGTGCGCGACCTCGCCGCCACCGGTCCCGCCGGACCGATTCCGGTACGCTGCTATCGCGGCTTAGGCACCGAAGCCGGTGCGCCGCTGCCGGCGCTGGTCTTCTTTCACGGCGGCGGCTGGACCATAGGTGATCTGGATACGCACGACATCGTCTGCCGCACGCTGGCGAACAAGGCGCGCTGCGCCGTCGTGGCGGTCGACTACCGCATGGGGCCGGAACACAAATTCCCGGCGGCGCTGGAGGACTGCCTCGCCGCGACACGCTGGGTCGCGGAGCAGGCGCAGGCGCTTGGCATCGACGCGGCGCGCATCGCCGTCGGCGGGGACAGCGCAGGGGGCAATCTGGCAGCGGTGGTGGCGGTAACGCTGCGCGACGCGGGCGGGCCGCCGCTCGTGTTTCAGGCACTGGTGTACCCCGCGACCGACCAGCGCCTGGACAGCGCTTCGCACAGGAACTTCGCCGACGGCTATCTGCTCACCCGCAGCAACATGCTCTGGTTTCGCGGCAATTACCTCGATCCGGCGGACTACGACGACTGGCGCGCCTCCCCTATCCGCGCTTCGGACCTGGCGCGCCTGCCGCCGGCGCATATCATCACCGCCGGCTACGACCCGCTGCTGGACGAAGGCCGGGCTTACTCGGACCGCCTGGTCGCGGCCGGCGTGCCGGTGCTGTACGAATGTTTCGAAGGCATGACCCTCGGCTTTCTCACCATGGGCGGCGTCGTGGCGGCCGCCAATCACGCCCTGT